>JAJZHS010000047.1 GCA_021798395.1 Pseudomonadota bacterium | reverse complement strand
AGGCGATGGCGGCGCTGACCGCGGCGGGGCGTTCGACCCTGGTCGTGGCCGGAGGCGTCGGCGCCAATCGCAGCTTGCGCGCCAAGCTCGACGCGGCCTGCGCGGCGCGGGGTGCGCGGGTCCGCTATCCGGCGCTGTCGTGGTGCACCGACAACGGGCCGATGATCGCGCACGCCGCGTGCCTGCGGCTGCAGGCGGGGCTGGCGCGCCCGCGCCGCGACTACGGTTTCGACGTGCGGCCGCGCTGGGACCTGGGCGAGCTCGACGATTGAGGGGGGCGGCGGCGCGGGGCGTTCACACGCTCCAGACTCCCAGCGGCTGGAAGTCGCCGGATTCGCCCCGGCTGGCGCGACCGCGCGCGTTGCAGACCACCCGCGCCTCGCCGACGCGGTAGTCGTGCCGGCAGTGCAGGTGTCCGTGCAGCCAAAGGTGGCTGCGCGCGACCAGGGCCTCGTACGCATTGCAGAAGCTGGCCGTGGCGGCGTCGACCGGGTAGCGCGCGTCGGCGCTGCGCACACTCGGCGCGTAGTGGGTGACGACCACCGTGCGATCCCATTGCCCGGGCAGCGCGGCCGGCGCTTGCAGTTCGCGTTCCAGCCAGTCGCGACAGCGCAGGCCTTCGGCGCGCACGGCCTCGACGTCCATCGCCGCGCCGCCGCGCGTGGAGCGCTGCACCTGTTCGACGAAATAGCGCGCCGCGCGCATGCAGCGCGGGCGCGCCGAGGCGCCGAACAGATCGAAGTCGTTCCAAAGCGTGGTGCCGACGAAGCGCACCCTTTGCCCCGCGCAATCGAGCACGATCCGTTCGCGCTCGAGCATGACGATGCCGCGCTCGGCGCAGCGCGCGCGCAGCGCCGCCTGCGCGGCGTCGAAATCGCGGCCGTCGAATTCATGATTGCCGGCCACGTACAGCACGGGCGCCGGCCAGTCGGCGAAACGGTCCAGCCCGCCGTGGCCGGCGTCGATGTCTCCGGCCAGCACCAGCACGTCGGCCCCGGGCGCGGGCTCCGGCGCGAAGCGCTCGGTTTCGAAATGCAGGTCGGACAGCAGTTGCACGCGCATGATGGTGACGGGGGTAAGCCAGCGCCACTGTAGCGGCTTGCGGCGCCCGCGCGCGCGCCGGGCCGCGGCCGCGCGGAGAAAACGCCGCCGGGCGTGAATTGCGTCACGTCCGGTGGCGTATCGGTCGTGCCGCCCGGGGATCGGTTACACTTGCTTTTTTTGCAGGCACGGCGCGGAACGGTTTCTTTCGCGTTCGCAAGTTTTTTCACCGGGAAACTACCACCACCATGAGTCTCGACAAAGCCTCCACGGCACAGATCGTCGCCGACAACGCGCGCGCGGCGAAGGACACCGGATCGCCGGAAGTCCAGGTCGCGCTGCTGACCGCGCGCATCAACCACCTGACCAGCCATTTCAAGACCCACGCCAAGGATCATCACGGACGTCGCGGTCTGCTGAAGATGGTCAGCCGGCGTCGCAAGCTGCTCGATTACCTGAAGGGTTGCGACGCCGAGCGCTACGTGGCGCTGATCGGCAAGCTGAACCTGCGCAAGTAAGCCGCGCATGCACCAGGGCGCCTGTGTCGATTCGTCGGTGCAGGCGCCTTGTTTCTGTCTGGCGCGCGTTCGGCGGCGCGCACGACGCTGGCGAGGGAGTGCTGCTGTGTCATTCCAGCGCGCATCTGCCGATGCGCGCCGTGGCGCGCTGGAATGGCATTGTGCTTCCCGTCGGGCTCCTGTTGGTCGCCTCTAGCTTCACCCGCGCCCTGCGCGCGGGATCCGCAACTCGGAGAACGCAATGTTCAACAAAATCACCAAGAGCTTTCAGTGGGGTGACCGCCAGGTCACGATGGAGACCGGCGAGGTCGCGCGCCAGGCCGGCGGCGCGGTGCTGCTGAACATGGACGACACCGTGGTGCTGGCCACCGTGGTGGCGCAGAAGACGGCCAAGCCGGGCCAGGATTTCTTCCCGCTGACCGTCGACTACATCGAGAAGACCTACGCCGCGGGCAAGATCCCCGGCGGATTCTTCAAGCGCGAAGGTCGCCTGAGCGAGGGCGAGACGCTGACGTCGCGGCTGATCGACCGCCCGATCCGCCCGCTGTTCCCCGAAGGCTTCTACAACGAAGTTCAGGTCGTCATTCACGTGCTGTCGCTGAACCCGGAGGTCGACGCAGACATTGCCGCGATGATCGCCGCCAGCGCGGCGCTGGCGGTGTCGGGAATTCCGTTCAACGGTCCGATCGGCGCCGCGCGCGTCGGTTACGCCAATGGCCAGTACCTGCTCAACCCCAGCCGCGCGCAGCAGGCCGACTCGAAGTTGAACCTGGTCGTCGCCGGAACCGAAGCCGCGGTGCTGATGGTCGAGTCCGAAGCCGACCAGTTGTCCGAGGACGTGATGCTCGAGGCCGTGATGTTCGGCCATCGCCAGATGCAGGTGGCGATCGACGCCATCCACGATCTGGTGCGCGACGGCGGCAAGCCGGCGTGGGACTGGCAGCCGCCGGCGCGCGACGACGCGCTGATCGCGCGCATCGAGGCGGTGGCCGGCGACGCGCTGCGCGCCGCCTACCGCATCACCGCCAAGCAGGCGCGCACCGACGCGGTGCGTGCGGCCTACGCCGCCGTGCACCAGACGCTGGCCGCCGAAGGCGCCGAAGTCGATGGTCCGAAGGTCGAGCAGATCCTGTTCGACATGGAAGCGCGCATCGTGCGCAGCCAGATCCTCGACGGCGAGCCGCGCATCGACGGCCGCGACACCCGCACCGTGCGCCCGATCTCGATCCGCACCGGCGTGCTGCCGCGCACCCACGGCAGCGCGCTGTTCACGCGCGGCGAAACGCAGGCCCTGGTCGTCACCACCCTGGGTACCGACCAGGACTCGCAGATCATCGACGCGCTGGCCGGCGAGTACCGCGACCGTTTCCTGCTGCACTACAACATGCCTCCGTTCGCGACCGGCGAGACCGGCCGCATGGGCGCGCCCAAGCGCCGTGAAGTCGGCCACGGCCGGCTGGCCAAGCGCGCGTTGCTGGCGGTTCTGCCGCCGAAGGACGAGTTCGCGTACACGATGCGCCTGGTGTCGGAAATCACCGAGTCGAACGGTTCGTCGTCGATGGCCTCGGTGTGCGGCGGCTGCCTGAGCATGCTCGACGCCGGCGTGCCGCTGAAGGCGCACGTGGCCGGCATCGCGATGGGCCTGATCAAGGAAGGCAGCCGCTTCGCGGTGCTGACCGACATCCTCGGCGACGAGGACCACCTCGGCGACATGGACTTCAAGGTCGCGGGATCGTCCGCCGGCATCACCGCGCTGCAGATGGACATCAAGATCCAGGGGATCACCCGCGAGATCATGCAGGTGGCGCTGGCGCAGGCGCGCGAGGGCCGCATGCACATCCTCGGCCTGATGCAGGACGCGGTCGGCGGGGCGCGCGAGGAAGTCTCGCCGTTCGCGCCGCGTCTGTACACCATGAAGATCAACCCGGAACGCATCCGCGACGTGATCGGCAAGGGCGGCGCGGTGATCCGCGCGCTGACCGAGGAGACCGGAACCCAGATCGACATCGGCGAGGACGGCACCATCACCATCGCGTCGACCGACGGCGACCGCGCCAAGGAAGCCATGCGTCGCATCGGCGACCTGACCGCCGAAGTCGAAGTCGGCCAGATCTACGACGGCACCGTGACCAAGCTGCTGGACTTCGGCGCGCTGGTCAACGTGCTTCCGGGCAAGGACGGCCTGCTGCACATCTCGCAGATCGCCAACGAGCGCGTGAACAAGGTCAGCGACCATTTGCAGGAAGGGCAGAAGGTCCGCGTCAAGGTCATCGAGACCGACGACAAGGGCCGTTTCCGCCTGTCGATCCGCGCGCTGCTGGCCGCGGGCGAAGGCGTCGCGCAGCCGCAGGACTGAGCGATGTCGGTGATGCAAGCGGCCGAAATCAGCCAGCCCGGGGGCCCCGAGGTGCTGCGCTGGGTGCAGCGCGCGCGCCCGCAGCCCGGGCCCGGCGAGGTACTGCTGCGGGTGCGCGCGTTCGGCGTCAACCGCCCCGACCTGCTGCAGCGCCGCGGCCTGTATCCGCCGCCCGCAGGCGCCTCGGACATCCCGGGCCTGGAAGTCTGCGGCGAGGTCATCGACGGCGACTTCGGCGCGTCGCTGCGGCGCGGCCAGCGCGTGTGCGCGCTGCTCGCCGGAGGCGGCTACGCCGAGTACTGCGTGGTCGCGGCCGGGCAGTGCCTGCCCGTGCCCGACGGCTTCAGCGACGCCGAGGCCGCGGCGCTGCCCGAGACTTTCTTTACCGTCTGGCACAACGTGTTCGAGCGCGGCGCGCTGCGCGCCGGCGAAACCCTGCTGGTGCACGGCGGCGCCAGCGGCATCGGCACGGTGGCGATCCAGCTCGCGGTGGCGCGCGGCGCAAGCGTGCTGGCCACCGCCGGGACGGCCGACAAGTGCGCCGCATGCGTCGCGCTGGGCGCCGAGCGCGCGATCAACTACCGCGACGAGGATTTCGTCGAGGTGGTGCGCGCGCACAGCGCAGGGCGGGGCGTCGACGTGGTGCTCGACATGGTCGCCGGCGACTACGTCGCGCGCGACCTGGCGTGCATGGCCGAAGACGGCAGGCTGGTCATCATCGCGGTGCAAGGTGGCGCCAGGTCGGCGTTCGACGCCGGCGTGCTGATGCGCCGCCGCCTGACCATCACCGGCTCGACGTTGCGCGCGCGCAGCACGGCGTTCAAGTCCGCGCTGGCGCAGCAGCTGCACGAGCATGTCTGGCCGCTGCTGCAGACCGGTCGCGTGCGCCCGCAGCTGCACGCCGTGCTGCCCGCGGCCGAACTCGTGCAGGCGCACGCGCTGCTCGAGCAGGGCGCGCACGTCGGCAAGATCGTGCTCACCTGGAACTGAACCCACCCTCGAAAGACGGAGATCGCAGATGCGCCGAACGATGGTCGCCGGCAACTGGAAGATGAACGGTTCGCTGGAAACGAACTCCGAATTGCTGCGCGCGCTGGTCGCGGCGCCGCGCGCGGCTTGCGAAGTCGTCGTCTGCGCGCCGTTCCCCTATCTGGCGCAGGCGCGGCAACTGCTGGACGCAAGCGCGATCGCGCTCGGCGCGCAGGACTGCTCGGTGCACGAGCGCGGCGCGTACACCGGAGAGGTCGCGGTGGGCATGCTGGCCGAGTTCGGCTGCAGCCACGTCATCGTCGGGCACTCCGAGCGCCGTGCCTGGCACGGTGAGGCCGACGCGGTGGTGGCGGCAAAAGCCCAGCGCGCGTTGGGCGCGGGCATGACGCCGATCGTCTGCGTCGGCGAAACCCTGCAGCAGCGCGAGCTCGGCGAAACCGAGGCGGTGATCGGCCTGCAGCTCGACGCCGTCCTGCACCTGCTCGGCGCGCGCTTGCCCGAGCTGGTGCTGGCCTACGAGCCGGTCTGGGCCATCGGCACCGGACGCACCGCGACACCCGAGCAGGCGCAGCAGGTGCATGCGTTCATCCGCGCGCGCGCGCACCGGCACGGCGCCGATGCCGACGCCGTACGCGTGCTGTACGGCGGCAGCGTCAAGCCGGACAATGCGGCCGAACTGTTCGCGCAGCCCGACATCGACGGCGGACTGATCGGCGGCGCGTCGTTGAACGCCCGCGACTTCCTGGCCATCGTCGACGCGGCGTGACCGCGTGGACATCTTCTTTTCGGATCTGACATGAATTTCGTCCTCAACCTGATCCTGATCGTGCAGGTGCTGGCGGCCGTTGCGATGGTCGTGCTGGTGCTGCTGCAGCACGGCAAGGGCGCCGACATGGGCGCATCGTTCGGCTCGGGCTCTTCGGGCAGCCTGTTCGGCGCCACCGGCTCGGCCAACTTCCTCAGCCGCAGCACGGCGGCGGCGGCCACGCTGTTCTTCGCCTCGACTCTGGCGCTGGCTTATTTCGGCACCCGCTCGGTCGGCGGCGACGGCGGCGGTGTGATGGGCGAACTGGCGGCCCGGCCGGCGGCGACCGCGGCGTCCAGGCCGGCCAGCGCGCCGACCGGGGTCGCGCAGATCCCGGGCGTGCCGTCGAGCAAGCCGCAGGGGGATGGGCAAAAACACTGATTGACACCGGGGACGACACGTTTCCTGCGCCAAGTCAATACACGGCGAAATTCGAAATTGCCGCCGCGCAAGGAAGGGGATCGAACGTTGCCTGGAGGTTGCTCCAAGGGTTAGAATGCCGAGTTGCGTTGGGCTTGAGACCGAAGGGTTTCGGGTCTTCGCGCCGACGTGGTGAAATTGGTAGACACGCTATCTTGAGGGGGTAGTGGCGAAAGCTGTGCGAGTTCGAGTCTCGCCGTCGGCACCAGAAGGTACCGGAAGGCACCGGAAGTTCAATTGGTTGTTGCAGTAAATACATACGGTCACAACGATTTAAATCGAGGCGCCGCCTGCATCGATCCGCAGCGCGGCCGGCACACGACAGAAACGAGCGGGATCGAAACGGTCTTGCTCGCGGCGTGCCTCAGTGAGGTGCGCCAAAGGACATGCGGAGGCTAGCGCCATGTTTCTCGAGCAGTACCTGCCAGTCTTGCTTTTCATCCTGATCGGGATCGGCGTCGGCATCGCGCCGATGGCGCTGGGCAGACTGCTCGGCCCGCATCGCCCTGATGCGGCCAAGAACGCTCCGTACGAATGCGGCTTCGAGGCCTTCGAGGACGCACGGATGAAGTTCGACGTCCGCTACTACCTGGTCGCGATTCTTTTCATTTTGTTCGATCTCGAAATCGCCTTCCTGTTTCCGTGGGCGGTCGCGCTCAGGCACGTCGGCGCCGCCGGTTTCTGGGCGATGATGATCTTCCTGTCCATTCTGGTGGTTGGTTTTATCTACGAATGGAAGAAGGGAGCGCTCGACTGGGAATAGCCTGGTCCGAGCAACCGAGGATCCAAACATGGGCATCGAAGGTATTCTGAGCGAAGGCTTTATCACCACTTCGGCTGATAAGCTAATCAACTGGACTAGGACTGGGTCTCTGTGGCCCATGACATTCGGTCTGGCGTGTTGTGCGGTGGAGATGATGCATGCCGGTGCGGCACGCTACGACCTCGACCGCTTCGGCATCGTCTTCCGTCCCAGTCCGCGGCAGTCCGACGTCATGATCGTCGCCGGCACGCTGTGCAACAAAATGGCGCCGGCGCTGCGCCGGGTCTACGACCAGATGCCCGAGCCGCGCTGGGTGGTGTCGATGGGGTCGTGCGCCAACGGCGGGGGCTACTACCACTACTCGTATTCGGTGGTGCGCGGCTGCGACCGCATCGTGCCGGTTGACGTGTACGTGCCGGGGTGTCCGCCGACGGCCGAAGCGCTGCTTTACGGCTTGCTGCAGTTGCAGAACAAGATCCGGCGCACCAACACGATCGCACGCTGAACTCACGCCCCGAACTCACGCTCCGATGTCCAGCCAACTCGAAAGCCTCAAGCTCCAACTGCAGCAGCACCTCGGCGAGCGCATCCGTGCGAGCAAGCTCGAAGTCGACGAACTGACCGTCGAGGTCGCGCCGCAGGATTACCTGGAAAGCTGCCGCACGCTGCGCGACGCGCTGCAGTTCGAACAGTTGATCGACCTGTGCGCGGTCGACTACCAGAACTACGCCAACGCGCAGTGGCCGGGCAAGCGGTTCGCGGTCGTGCTGCACCTGCTGTCGGTCGCGCGCAATGTGCGGCTGCGGCTTCGCGTGTGGTGCGACGACGACGCGTTCCCCCTGGTGGCGTCGGTCAACGACGTGTGGAGCGCGGCGAACTGGTACGAGCGCGAAGCGTTCGACCTGTACGGCGTGATGTTCGAAGGGCACAACGATCTGCGCCGCATCCTGACCGACTACGGTTTCATCGGCCACCCGTTCCGCAAGGACTTCCCGGTCAGCGGCACGGTCGAGATGCGCTACGACCCGACCACGCAGCGCGTCGTCTACCAGCCGGTGACGATCGAGCCGCGCGAGAACGTGCCGCGCATCGTGCGCGAGGAAGGTTACGGCGGTCTGCAACATTGAGCGCGACATGGCAGAGATCAAGAACTACACCCTGAATTTCGGCCCGCAGCACCCGGCGGCGCACGGCGTGCTGCGCCTGGTCCTCGAACTCGACGGCGAGGTCATCCAGCGTGCCGACCCGCACATCGGGCTGCTGCACCGCGCCACCGAGAAGCTGGCCGAGACGCGTACCTTCATCCAGGCGTTGCCGTACATGGACCGCCTGGACTACGTGTCGATGATGTGCAACGAGCACGCCTACGTGCTTGCGGTCGAGAAGCTGCTCGGCGTCGATGTGCCGCTGCGCGCTCAGTACATCCGCGTCATGTTCGCAGAGATCACGCGGCTGCTGAACCACTTGCTGTGGATCGGAGCGCATGGCCTGGACTGCGGCGCGATGACCATCTTCCTGTATGCGTTCCGCGAGCGCGAGGATCTGTTCGACATGTACGAGGCGGCGTCGGGTGCGCGCATGCACGCGGCGTACTTCCGCCCCGGCGGCGTGTACCGCGACCTGCCCGACAGCATGCCGCAGTACCGCGCCTCGAGCGTGCACGGGCCGAAGGACGTGGCGCGGCTGAATTCGAACCGCGACGGCTCGCTGCTCGATTTCATCGACGACTTCACCCAGCGCTTCCCGGCCTACGTCGACGAGTACGAGACCCTGCTGACCGACAACCGGATCTGGAAGCAGCGCACGGTGGGCATCGGCGTGGTCGAGCCCGAGCGCGCGCTGCAACTCGGTTTCACCGGCCCGATGCTGCGCGGCTCGGGATTCGAGTGGGACCTGCGCAAGCACCAGCCCTACGAAGTCTACGACCGCATGGACTTCGACATCCCGGTCGGCAAGACCGGCGATTGCTACGACCGCTACTTGGTGCGGGTCGAGGAGATGCGCCAGTCCAACCGCATCATCAAGCAGTGCGTCGACTGGCTGCGCGTGAACCCGGGCCCGGTGATCACCGACAACCACAAGGTGGCGCCTCCGTCGCGGGTGCAGATGAAGACCAGCATGGAGGATCTGATCCATCACTTCAAGCTGTTCTCCGAAGGCTTCCACGTCCCGGCCGGAGAGGCCTACGCGGCGGTCGAGCATCCGAAGGGCGAGTTCGGCATCTACATGGTGTCGGACGGCGCGAACAAGCCTTTCCGCATGAAAATCCGTGCCCCCGGCTTCCCGCATCTGGCTGCGATGGACGAGATGTCGCGCGGCCACATGATCGCGGACGCGGTGGCGATCATCGGCACGATGGACATCGTGTTCGGCGAAATCGATCGGTAATCAATCCCATGCTGTCTGAATCCACCCGCCAGCGCGTCGATCGCGAACTGGCCAAGTACCCGGCTGACCAGCGGCAGTCGGCGATCATCGCCGCGCTTTCGATCGTGCAGCAGGAACTCGGCTGGGTTTCGCCGGAGTCCGAGCGCGACCTGGCCGACTACATCGGCATGCCGCCGATCGCGGTGCATGAGGTCGTGACCTTCTACAACATGTTCAACACCCGGCCGGTCGGCCGTTTCAAGCTGAACGTGTGCACCAACCTGCCGTGCCAGCTCAGCGGCGGCGCGCAGACGCTGCAGTACCTCAGCGACAAGCTCGGCGTGGCGGTCGGCGAGACCACCGCCGACGGCCTGTTCACGCTGCAGCAGACCGAGTGCCTCGGCGCCTGCGGCGACGCGCCGGTGGCGCTGGTCAACGACCGGCGCATGTGTTCGTACATGAGCCCTGAGAAGATCGACGCGCTGCTCGACGAGTTGCGCGCGCAAGCCGGAGGCGGGCAATGACTTTTGCATCGACCGGACGCGAAGGCTGCTTCCACGGCCGCCACATCAATCCGCAGATCCTCGCCGGACTCGACGGCAGCAACTGGGACCTCGACGGCTACGTCGCGCGCGGCGGTTACCAGGCGCTGCGCCGGGTGCTGGGCGCCGACGGAAGCCCGGCGATGACCCCCGAGCAGGTGATCGCCGAGGTCAAGCTCTCGGGCCTGCGCGGCCGCGGCGGCGCCGGTTTCCCCACCGGGCTGAAATGGAGCTTCATGCCGCGGCAGTTCCCGGGCCAGAAGTACCTGGTGTGCAACACCGACGAAGGTGAACCGGGTACTTTCAAGGACCGCGACATCATCCGCTTCAACCCGCACATCCTCATCGAGGGCATGGCGATCGCAGCCTACGCGATGGGCACCAGCGTCGGCTACAACTACATCCACGGCGAGATCTTCGCCGATTACGATCGCTTCGAAACGGCGCTGGAGCAGGCGCGCGCCGCCGGCTACCTGGGCGACAACATCCTCGGCAGCGGCTTCGCGTTCCAGCTGCACGCCGCGCACGGTTTCGGCGCCTACATCTGCGGCGAGGAAACCGCGCTGCTCGAATCGCTCGAGGGCAAGAAGGGCCAGCCGCGCTTCAAGCCGCCGTTCCCGGCCAGTTTCGGCCTGTACGGCAAGCCGACGACGATCAACAACACCGAGACCTTCTCGGCCGTGCCGTGGATCATCCGCAACGGCGGGAAGGCCTACCTCGAGGCGGGCAAGCCGAACAACGGCGGCACCAAGATCTACTCGGTTTCGGGCGACGTGGCGCTGCCCGGCAACTACGAAGTGCCGATGGGCACGCCGTTCGCCAAGCTGCTCGAGCTGGCCGGAGGCATGCGCGACGGCCGCGCGCTGAAGGCGGTGATCCCGGGCGGTTCGTCGGCGCCGGTGCTCCCCGGCTCGGTGATCATGGACTGCACCATGGACTACGACTCGATCGCCAAGGCGGGGTCGATGCTCGGCTCCGGAGCGGTCATCGTGCTGAACGACACCCGCTGCATGGTCAAGTCGCTCGAGCGCCTGTCGTACTTCTACCAGCACGAGTCTTGCGGCCAATGCACGCCGTGCCGCGAAGGCACCGGCTGGCTGTGGCGCATGATCCACCGCATCGAGCACGGCGAGGGCCGTGCCGAGGACCTGGACGTGCTCAATTCGGTGTCGGACAACATTTCCGGGCGCACGATCTGCGCGCTGGGCGATGCCGCGGCGATGCCGGTGAAATCCTTCATCAAGCATTTCCGCGCCGAGTTCGAGCACCACATCGAACACAAGACCTGCATGGTTCCGGCCTATCTGTAAGGCGCCTCGCAGCTGCCACGGGAATTGAACGAACATCATGGTTGAACTGGAAATCGACGGCCGCAAGGTCGAGGTGCCCGAAGGCTCGATGGTGATGGACGCCGCGCACAAGCTCGAC
>JAJZHS010000378.1 GCA_021798395.1 Pseudomonadota bacterium | reverse complement strand
CACCACAGCGAAACCGAGATGCTGCGCTACCTGCGCCGGCTGGCCGACAAGGACATCGCGCTCGACCGCGCCATGATCCCGCTGGGCTCGTGCACCATGAAGCTCAACGCCACGGCCGAGATGCTGCCGATCACCTGGCCCGAGTTCGCCGCCATCCACCCGTTCGCGCCGCCCGAGCAGACGCGCGGCTACGCCCGCCTGGCCGCCGACCTCGAGCAGTGGCTGGCTGCCGCCACCGGCTACGACGCGGTCAGCCTGCAGCCCAACGCCGGCTCGCAGGGCGAGTACGCCGGGCTGCTGGCGATCCGCGCCTGGCACGCCGGCCGCGGCGACGCGGCGCGCGACGTGTGCCTGATCCCGTCGTCGGCGCACGGCACCAACCCGGCGTCGGCGCAGATGGCCGGCATGCAGGTCGTGGTCGTGGCCTGCGACGCCCAGGGCAGCGTCGACCTCGACGACCTGCGCGCCAAGGCCGCGGCGCACGCCTCGCGGCTGGCCGCGTGCATGATCACTTATCCGTCGACCCACGGCGTGTTCGAGCCCGGCGTGCGCGCGATCTGCGACATCGTGCACGCGCACGGCGGCCAGGTCTACGTCGACGGCGCCAACATGAACGCGATGGTCGGGCTGGCCAGCCCGCCGGAGTTCGGCGCCGACGTCTCGCACCTGAACCTGCACAAGACCTTCTGCATTCCGCACGGCGGCGGCGGCCCCGGCGTCGGCCCGGTGGCGGTGCGCGCGCACCTGGCGCCGTACCTGCCCGGGTGGGGCGACGCGGCGCGCCCGGTCGGCGCGGTCAGCGGTGCGCCGCTGGGCAAGGCCTCGGTGCTTCCGATCACCTGGATGTACATCCGGATGATGGGCGCCGAAGGCTTGACCGAGGCCAGCGCGGTGGCGATCCTCAGCGCAAACTACCTGGCCCGGCGGCTCGACGCGCATTTCCCGGTGCTGTACAGCGGCGCCGGCGGGCATGTCGCGCACGAGTGCATTCTCGACCTGCGCGGTTTCAAGGACGGCAGCGGGGTGAGCAACGAGGACGTCGCCAAGCGGTTGATGGACTACGGTTTCCACGCGCCGACGATGAGCTTTCCGGTTCCCGGCACGCTGATGGTCGAGCCCACCGAGAGCGAACCGCTGGTCGAACTCGATCGTTTCGTCGACGCCATGGTTGCGATCCGCTCCGAGATCGCGCGCGTCGAGCGCGGCGAATGGCCGCGCGACGACAACCCGCTGAAGGCCGCGCCGTTCACCGCGCACGCGGTGCTGGGCGCCGACTGGGCGCACGCGTACAGCCGCGCGCAGGCGGCGTTCCCGCTGCCTGCGCTGCGCGCGTACAAGTACTGGGTACCGGTCGGTCGCGTCGACAACGTGTGGGGCGACCGCAACCTGCAGTGCGCGTGCCCGCCGCTGGCCGACTACGCGCACGCCGACGCGGCCTGAGCGCGTCGGCGCCGCCGGTCAGCGCAGACGCACCTGCGCCGGACCGGGCTCGAACGCGCCGATCACCGCGGCCTGCGCGAAGCCCTCGGCGCGCAGGATGTCGAGCACCGCGCCGGCGGCCTGCGGCGCGCAGCTCACCAGCAGCCCGCCGGATGTCTGCGGATCGGTCAGCAGGGTGCGGGTCAGCGCATCGACGCCGTCGGCGGCGACTTTTTCCCCGTAGCTGGCCCAGTTGCGTCCCGACGCGCCGGTGACCATGCCCCGCGCGGCCAGTTCGCGCACGCCGTCCAGCAGCGGCACCGCGCCGACGTCGATGCGCGCCGTCATCCCGGCGCCGCGGCACATCTCCAGCGTGTGGCCGAGCAGGCCGAAGCCGGTAACGTCGGTCATCGCGTGCACGTCGTCGCGTTCGGCCAGCAGCGGTCCCGGGGTGTTCAGGCGCGTCGTCGTTTCCAGCATCAGCCGGTAGCCGCCGGCGTCGAGCGCGTCTTTTTTCAACGCCGCCGACAGGATGCCGACGCCGAGCGGCTTGCCCAGGATCAGCACGTCGCCGGCGCGCGCGTCGCGATTGCGCCGGATGCGCGCCGGGTGCGCCAGTCCGAGCACGGCCAGACCGTAGATCGGCTCGACCGAATCGATCGAATGGCCGCCGGCCACCGGGATGCCGGCGCGTGCGCACACCTGCTGGCCGCCGCGCAGAACCGCGCCGATGGTGGAAAGCGGCAGCACGGCCAGCGGCATGCCGACGATGGCCAGCGCCATGATCGGGCGCCCGCCCATCGCGTAGACGTCGGAGATGGCGTTGGTCGCAGCGATCGCGCCGAAATCCCCCGCATCGTCGACGATCGGCATGAAGAAGTCGGTGGTCGCGATCAGCGCCTGGTCATCGTTGAGCCGGTAGACCGCGGCGTCGTCGGCGGTCTCGGCGCCGACCAGCAACTCGGCCGGCGGGGTGAACAGCGGCTGGCTGCGCAGAATGGCGTCGAGCACGCCGGGGGCGATCTTGCAGCCGCAGCCGCCGCCGTGCGACAGCGAAGTCAGCCGCGGCGGGGCGGAGGTGTTGGTGTCCATGCCGACATGATAGAAGCGCGCCTGGCCAGCCGCGCCTGCGCTGCCGCGGTCAGCCTTCGCTGCTGTCGTGCCACGCGCTGCAGTGGTCGCTGAAGCGCTGCAGCGCGGTGGAGAACACCTTGCCGTGGGCATGGATGCGGTACAGCCTGCGCTCCAGGTGCGGCAGCGCAGCGTCGATGCGCACCAGGCGGCCGCTGTCGAGCATGTCGCGCACCACGCGCAGCGGCA
>JAJZHS010000377.1 GCA_021798395.1 Pseudomonadota bacterium | reverse complement strand
GTGACGCGCGGCGAGACCGCGGCGACGACGAGACGGGTCCGCGAAACCGCATGGAATTTTGGTAGGCCGTGTTGGACTTGAACCAACGACCAAAGGATTATGAGTCCTCTGCTCTGACCAGCTGAGCTAACGGCCCCCGGGTGCTGCGCGGCGCCGATTCTAGGCGAGCGGCGCGACGGGCACGGCGCCCGCAGGGGCTTGGCGCACGCCGCGCGCGCCGCCGCGGGACAATGCCGGCAACGGCCGGGCACGACGGAGGACATGGTGAACACCCCGACGCGGCGCGGCCATACCCTGGCCGAGACCATGCTGGTGATCGCGCTGAGCGCGCTGGGGCTGACGCTGGCGCTGCCGCAGTGGGTCGCTCCGCTGCGCAGGATGCGCGTCGATGCGACGGCCGAAGCGTTGCGCGCCGCGCTGCAGCTGGCGCGCACCGCAGCGCTGGCGCGCGCCGCCCCGGTGGTGGTGTGCGGCAGTGCCGACGGGCGGAACTGCTCGGGCGACTGGAGCCGCGGCTGGATCGTGCTGCCGCCCGCGCCGGCGCCGCCGCTGCTGGTGCATGCGGCGCCGCCGCCGCGGGTCACGCTGCGCGCGACCCGCGGGTTGGCCGAAGGCGTGCGTTTCACCGCCGAGGGCTGGGCAAGACAGGCCGAGGGCATGCTGCAGTTCGGGCATTTCACCGTGTGCAGCGGCGTCGACGGGCGCGACGTCGTGCTGGCGCCGGGAGGCCGCGTGCGCGTGCTGCAGCGGCGCTGCGCCTGACTCCGGGCCGGGCTCCGGCTCAGCGCTGGCTCAGCGCGTTGCCGACCAGTTTGGCGGTGATGTCGACGATCTGGATCATGCGGTCGTACGCCATCCGGGTCGGCCCGATCACGCCCAGTGTTCCGACGACCTTGCCGTCGGCTTCGTACGGCGCGGTGATCACCGACAGTTCCTCGAACGGAACCACGTCGTTCTCGCCGCCGATGTAGATGCGCACGCCCTGCGCCTGCGCGGCGCCGTCGAGCAGCTTGAGCAGGTGCGATTTGCGCTCGAACAGCTCGAACAGCCGGCGCAGGCTGGCCAGGTTGCCCGACAGATCGTCGACGTCGAGCAGCTGCTGCTGGCCCGAGATGACCACCTGCTCCTGCGCCCCCGTCGCCGCCTCGCTGCCCAGCGCCACCGCGGCGTGCATCAGCCCGGCGATTTCGCTGCGCAGGGTGTCGACTTCGCCGCGCAGCCGAAGCGCCATCTGGTCGAAGCTCAGGCCGCTGTAGTGCGCATTCAGGTAGTTGGCCGCCTCGGTCAGCTCGCTCTGGCTGTAGTCGCGCGCCGCGGCGATGATGCGGTTCTGCACGTCGCCGGCGGCGTCGACCAGGATGACCAGGATGCGCCGCTGCGACAGGGTGAGGAATTCGATGTGGCGGAACGCCGCATTGCGGCGCGGGGTGACGACCACGCCGACGAAGTGCGACAGGTTCGACAGCAGCTGCGCGGCCTGCTGGATCACGCGCTGCGGCTCCGGACTGTGCAGCTGCGCGCGCACGCTGTGCTCGACGCGCGCGTCGGCCGAGACCGCCTGCGCGGTCAGCATGGTGTCGACGAACAGCCGGTAGCCGCGCGGCGTCGGGATGCGCCCGGCCGAGGTGTGCGGGCTGACGATCAGCCCCATGTCCTCGAGGTCGGCCATCACGTTGCGGATGGTCGCCGCCGAAAGTTCGAGCCCGGAGGCGCGCGACAGCGTGCGCGACCCCACGGGCTGTCCGTCGGCGATGTAGCGCTCGATCAGGGTCTTCAGCAGCACGCGCGCACGTTGATCCATGATGGGGATTTTAGGTTCCCCGCGCCGGCGCCGCCAACGTCGCCTCGCCGGCGCGCAGCTGTGCTGTAATGCCGCAGGCGGGCGCGCGTGCCTGCACGTTCCCGATCCCCTCGCCTCGACGATGCCCGAATCCGCGTTCCAGCAGGCCGTGCTCATCGGCAAATACCAGGCCGGTGTATCGCACACGCTAGCCGAGATCGCTTCCTGGCTGACCGAGCGCGGGGTCGACGTGGCGATCGAGCGCGACACCGCGCGCCACGGCGAGCTGCCCGGCTACGCCGACGTCTCGCTGGCCGAGGTCGGCGCGCGCGGCCGCGGCTGCGTGGCCATCGTCGTCGGCGGCGACGGCACCATGCTCGGCGCCGCGCGCGAGTTGGCGCCGATCGGCGTGCCGCTTCTGGGCATCAACTCGGGGCGCCTGGGCTTCATCACCGACATCGCCGAGACCGACTGGCGCCAGGCCATCGGCGCGCTGCTCGGCGGCCAGTTCGAACGCGAGCAGCGTGCGGTGCTGACCGGCCAGGTGCTGCGCGACGGGCGCTGCATTTTCGACGGCATCGCGATCAACGACGTGGTCGTCAACCGCAGCGGCGCCACCGGGCTGGTCGAGCTGCGCGTGGACGTCGACGGGCGACCGATGTACGTGCAGCGCGCCGACGGCCTGATCGTGGCCACGCCGACCGGATCGACGGCGTATTCGCTGTCGGCCGGCGGGCCGATCCTGCACCCCAGCCTGCCCGGACTGGTGCTGGTGCCGATCGCCGCGCACACGCTGTCGAACCGGCCGATCGTGCTGCCCGAGCAGGTGCGCATCGACATCGAGATCGTCTCGCACAAGGACGTCGGCGTGAACTTCGACATGCAGCATTTCGCCGACCTGCTCGGCGGCGACCGCGTGCGCCTGCGCGCGGCGCGCTACCGCGCGGTGTTCCTGCACCCGCCG
>JAJZHS010000376.1 GCA_021798395.1 Pseudomonadota bacterium | reverse complement strand
CCGCGTCGAGCACGCCCTGCGCGCGCATACGCTGCAGCAGCGCGTGGCGCAGTTGCCACGCGCGCTGCGGTTCGTGCCGCGGATCGACGACGCGCGGCGCCGCCGCCAGCGCCGCGAGCAGCACCTCCTGCGGCCGATCGAGTTCGGCCAGCGGGCGGCCGAAATACCGCTGCGCGGCCGCGGCGAAACCGTCGGCACCGGCGCCCAGGTCGATGCGGTCGAGGTACAGCGCCAGCCGCGCCTGGTCGGACAGCGCGTCGTGCAGCCTTCGCGCCAGCAGCAACGCGTACAGCGCGCGCGGTGTTCCGCTGGCGCGCTGCGCGTCGAAACTCGCGGCCAGGCGCAGCAGCGGCGCCGCTTGCGCCTGCGCGCGCCCGACCAGCGCGCCGAGCAGCGTGCGCCATCCGGTGTCGGGCAGCGGCGCGTCGCGCAGGCTGGCGCGAACCGCCACCAGCAATGCGTGCGGCAGGGCCTGCGTCGGCGTCGGCGGGTCGCGCCAGCGGCCGAAACGGCCCAGCAGCACGTGCTCGGCCGAGTACACGCGCAGCGGCCGCTGCGCGGTGGGCGCCATCAGTTCACGCACATCGGGCAGGCGCTGCCAGCTCACGGCCAGCACGATCGCCGCCAGCAGCGCCAGCGCCAGCGCCAGCGCGCCGCCGCCGGCGAGCAGCAGGCCGATGCCGCGCAGCGCGCGCGCTGCGCGAACCCGCGACGGATTTGCCGCATGCGGCCGCAGTTTCATGGAAGAATAAGATCGATTCCGAACTGTCGGATTGTCGGCCCGATGCCGGCGGGGTCGCTTGCGGCGCGTGGGTGTTTTGCAACGCGCAACGATTGATAGCAGGAAATTCCGGCAATCAATCAAAGGGTTGTTGTTAGTATTGAAAATAATCATCAACATGGGCTGACTGCAGCACGCCCGTTTGCCAGGTGTGCCGCGGCATCGCCGCGGGCGCATCGTCGGGACGGAGCGCATCCCATTCGATCCGGGGGGTCAGGTTGTCGATCATCAGCAGCATGTTTCGCAAGCGCTACGCGCCGCTGATCGGCCTCGACATCAGCAGCTCGAGCGTCAAGCTCGTCGAGCTGTCCCTCGACGCCCAGAACCGCTACACGCTGGAGCGCGCGGCGCTCGAGCCGCTGGAGCGCGGCGCCGTCAACGACGGCAACATCGAAAAGCACGACGACGTCGTCGAGGCCGTGCGTCGGCTGCTCAAGCGCAGCGGAACGCGCACACGCGACGTTGCGCTGGCGCTGCCATCGTCGGCCGTGATCACCAAGAAGATCGTGTTGCCCGGCGACCTGCGCGAGGAGGAGGTCGAAGTCCAGGTCGAAAGCGAAGCGAATCAATACATTCCGTTCGCGATCGAGGACGTGGCGCTCGACTTCAGCGTGCTGGGGCCGAGCCTGACCTCGCCGGGCGACCAGGAAGTGCTGATCGCCGCGTCGCGCCGCGACAAGGTGCTCGACCGCCAGGCCGTTGCCGAGGCGGCTGGGCTGCGGCCGCGGATCATCGATATCGATGCGTTTGCTTCGCGGCTGGCGGCCGGGCGCCTGATCGAGCGCTTGCCGCGCGGCGGCCAGGACCTGCTGGTGGCGTTGTTCGAGGTCGGTGCGTCGAGCACCGCGATGCAGGTGCTGCGCAACGGCGAGACCCTGTACGACCGCGACCAGGCCTTCGGCGGCCAGCAGCTGACGCAGGCCATCGCGCGGCATTACGGTTTCTCGCAGGAGGAGGCCGAAACGAAAAAGCGCAACGCCGACCTGCCCGACGACTACGCCGCGCAGGTGCTCGATCCGTTCATCGACGGCATGGCGCAGGAACTCGCGCGCGCGCTGCAGTTCTTTTTCCGCGCAACTCCGAACAGCCGTGTCGACTACGTCCTGCTGGCCGGCGGTACCGCATCGCTGCCCGGCCTGGTCGAGCGCATCACCCAGCTGACGTCGACCGCGTGCATGGTGCTGAATCCGTTCGACGGCATGGCCATCGGGTCCCAGGTGCGCGAGAAGAAGCTGCGTCTGCAGTCTCCGAGCTACCTGACGAGCTGCGGCCTGGCCATGCGCAGGTTCCTGCAATGAACATCGTCCTGATCAACCTTCTGCCGCACCGAGAGGCGCGAAGAAAGAAGCGCCGCGAGTCCTTCTACGTCGGCGTCGTCGCGTCGCTGCTCGCCGGCGGAGTCGTGCTGGGACTGATCTTCATGGGGCTGAACGTCCTCATCGACGCGCAACAGTCGCGCAACACTTTCCTGCAGGAACAGATCGACCAGCTGAACCACCAGATCCGCGACATCGCGACCCTGCGCCAGCAGATCGAGGCCTTGCGTGCGCGCCAGCGCGCGGTCGAGGACTTGCAGGCCGATCGCAACCTGCCGGTCTACCTGTTCGACGATCTCACCCTCGACACTCCGCCCGGGGTGCAGATCAGCAGCGTGCGCCAAAGCGGCGCCTCGGTGCTGATCCAGGGCCTGGCGTTGAGCCAGGAGCGCGTCGCCGACCTGCTGCGCGCGCTGGCCGGCGGACGCGGCTGGCTGGAGAAGCCCGAGCTGATCGAAATCCACGCGGTCGAGCAGCGCTTGCCCGACGGGGACACGCAGTCGATGTCGGCATTCCAGGTGCGGGTCACGCTGCGCAAGCCGGCGACCGCGAAAAAGCCCGCCGAACCGCAGCCGCACAAGGGACACTGACGCGATGGCCACGTCGCTGAAATCCAAACTCGATCTCGGCGCGCTGCGCGACGAGGTC
>JAJZHS010000375.1 GCA_021798395.1 Pseudomonadota bacterium | reverse complement strand
AGTTCGGCCGCGGGCAGGGGCGCCGGTACACTGCGCATTGAACAGTCGATACGCCCCGCCCCGATGCAGTGGATCCAGATCACCAACCAGCCTGCGTTCGCCGCATTCGCCGCTGAATGCGGCGTGCAGCGGGTGATGGTCGACCTCGAACGGCTCGGCAAGCAGCAGCGCCAGGGCGGCCTCGGCACGTTCATCTCCGACCACCGCCCGGAGGACGTGGCGCGGGTGCGCGAAGCGGCGCCGACGGTGCACCTGATCGTGCGCGTCAACCCATGGCACGCCGGCAGCGCGGCCGAGATCGACGCCGCGATCGCGGCGGGCGCCGACAGCCTGATGCTGCCGATGTTCGAGCGCGTCGACGAACTGACCGCGTTCACTGCGGCGCTGGCGCAGCGCGCGCAGGGCATCGCGTTGCTGGAAACGCGCGGCGCGTTGCGCGCGCTGCCGCAGTGGATCGGCGCCGCCGGGCTGCACGAGGTGTATGTCGGGCTCAACGACCTGCACCGCCAGCTCGGCCAGCGCTTCATGTTCGAACCGCTGGCCGACGGCAGCCTCGAGCACGTCGCGCAGGTCGTGCACGCCAACGCCCTGCGCTTCGGTTTCGGCGGCATCGCGCGCCTCGACGAAGGCCTGCTGCCGGGGCGCGTGGTGCTCGGCGAGCACTTGCGACTCGGTTCGGGCAGCGTGATCCTGTCGCGAACCTTCAACCGCGAAATGCTCGAGGACCCCGACAGCGACTGGCGCGCGATCTACCGCGCCGAAGTCGCGCGCCTGAACCACTGCGCCGAGGTGCTCGGCGCGCGCAGCGCCGCCGAGGTCGAAAACGACCGCCTGCTGGCCTGCGACCTCATCGCCAAGGCCGCCGCGACGCTGTCGTCATGAAGCGCGCATTGGACGTCGTGGTGTCGGCCTTCGCGCTGGCGCTGCTGGCGCTGCCGCTGCTGCTGGTCGCCGCGCTGGTGTGGATCGACAGCGGCCGCCCGGTGCTGTTCGTGCAGCAGCGCGTCGGCCGCGACGGCCGGCTGTTCGCGCTGCTGAAGTTCCGCAGCATGGTGGTCGACGCGCACACCCGCGGCCCCTTGCGCACGGCCAGCGGCGACCCGCGGATCACCCGCAGCGGGCGCTTGCTGCGCCGGACCAGCGTGGACGAACTGCCGCAGCTGATCAACGTACTGCGCGGCGACATGAGTCTGGTCGGCCCGCGCCCGGACCTGCCCGGGCAGCGCGCCGACTACACCGAGGCGCAATGGGCGCTGCGCTGCAGCGTGCGCCCCGGACTGACCGGGCTGGCCCAGGCGCGCTACCGCTCGCGCGCCACGCCGCGCCAGCGCCTCGAGGCGGATCTCGACTACGTGGCGCGTCACGGGCTGTGCCGCGACCTCGGCATTCTGGGCCTGACCGTAGCGCAGTTGTTGCACCGCAGCGGAAACTGACCCGACGCTGCGTCACAAACCGCGACAATAGCGCGTTCACGACTATTCCGACCATGTGCGGCATCTACGGGTATTTTGACCGCTCCGGGCGCAGCCTGAGCGCGACCACGCTGGCCGCGATGGACGCCAGCCTGGTGCATCGCGGCCCCGACGACAGCGGCGTGCACGCGGTGCGCGGCGCCGCGGTGGCCAACCGCCGGCTGTCGGTCATCGACCCGGCCGGCGGGCATCAGCCGTTCGTTTCGGCCGACGGGCGCATTGCGCTGGTGCAGAACGGCGAGATCTTCAACCACGTCGAACTGCGCGCGCAGCTGCAGCGCGACGGTGTGGCGTTCGCCAGCGACCACAGCGACACCGAGGTGCTGCTGCGGCTGTATGAGCGCCACGGCATGGATTTCTTGCCGCGGCTCAACGGCATGTTCGCGATCGCGGTGCTCGACGGCCGCGACCCGCAAGCGCCGGTGCTGCACCTGGCGCGCGACCGCGTCGGGGTCAAACCGCTGTTCGTGCACGACGACGGCGGCCGCGTGCTGTTCGGCTCGGAGATCAAGGCGCTGCTGCCGGCGCTGGACAGCGCGCCGAAGGTGCACCTGCCGGCGCTGCAGCATTACCTGGCGTACAACTACGTGCCGCCGCCCGACACGCTGTTCGACGGCGTGCGCCACGTCGCGCCGGGTTGCGTGCTCAGCATCGACCGCCGCGGCAGCCGGCAGCGCCGCTGGTGGAGCCTGAGCGCGCAGCAACCGGAGCCGCAGGACTTCGGCGCCTGGCGCGACGCATTCCTCGCGCTGTACGACGACGCGGTGCGGCTGCGGCTGCGCGCCGACGTGCCGTTCGGCGCCTTCCTCTCCGGGGGCGTCGACTCCAGCAGCGTGGTGGCGCTGATGGCGCGCCACCAGTCGGCGCCGGTGCGCACCTTCTGCATCGGCTTCGACGATCCGCGCTTCGACGAGTCGCCGTACGCGCGCGACGCCGCACGGCGCTTCGGCACCGAGCACCACGCGCGCGTGGTCGCCGCCGACCTGCTCGACGACTGGCCGCAGGCGCTGTGGCATTGCGACCAGCCGCACGGCGACGCGTCGTTCCTGCCCACGCTGGAGGTGGCGCGGCTTGCCGCCGCCGAAGTCACCGTGGTGCTGACCGGCGACGGCGGCGACGAGCTGTTCGCCGGCTACGACAAGTACGCGGCGTTCGCCGCCGATGCGCAGGCGCTCGCGCTGCCCGACGCCGCGTTCGCGCGCCGCTACGTCGAGCACACCGGGCTGTTCGGCGCGGCCGCGCGCGACCGCCTGCTGCAGCCGTGGCTGAGATC
>JAJZHS010000374.1 GCA_021798395.1 Pseudomonadota bacterium | reverse complement strand
GGTCGACGCGCTGACCGGGCTGCCCAACCGCGCCGGCTTCCGCGCGCGGCTGGCCGAGGCGCTGGCGCGCGCGCAGCGCCACGGCCGGCCGCTGGCGCTGGCCTACCTCGATCTGAATGACTTCAAGCCGGTCAACGACCGCCACGGCCACGCCGCCGGCGACGCGGTGCTGTGCGAAGTGGCGCAGCGCTGGCGCGACGCCTGCCGCGGCGGCGACGTCGTCGCGCGCATCGGCGGTGACGAGTTCGCGCTGCTGCTGGCCGACGTGGCCGGCATCGACGACGCCGCGCAGGCGCTGACGCGGCTGCGCGCGGCGCTGGAGGCACCGTGCACACTGCCCGGCGGCGGCAGCGCGCGCATCGGCGTGACCATAGGGCTGGCGTGGGCGCGCGCCGAGGACGACCCCGACTCGCTGATGCAGCGCGCCGACCACGCGATGTACCTGGGCAAGCAGCACAAGGACGACCCGCGCGGCTGGTGGGAAAGCGCGGCGTAGGCGACCGGGTCAGGACAGCTGCAGGCGGCGCTCGAGACGCTCGAAGCTCGCGCACAATCGATCGAGCCGCACGCTCTGCTCAGCCCAGCCTTCGTCGTGGTGCGCAACGTCGCGATGCAATCCGGCCAGCGCCACCTCGATGCGCCCCAGGCGCACCGTGTGTTCATCGACCTTGCGTTCGATGCGGGCGATATCGCCTCGCACCGCCCTGAGGATGTCGAGCATCAAGCTTTCAGTTTCGTCGGTCATGATGGCAGCACCATCGAAGACGCTGGGCCAGTTTACCGACGCGACGCGGGGAATGGCGCCCCGACCTTGCGCCTGACCTGGGCAAGCGGGGCGGGAACGCTGGGCGCGAGTGCCGACAAAGGCTGCGCTGCCGAGGTGGAAACAGCGCTTTTCTCGATTCCCCAGAAAATTCGAACTACAGTATTTTCTGCAGACGTTCATGCAGCCAATGCCCCGGCACGCGCTGCCACGAGGAGCCACGATGTCCGTCGTCGCACAGGAAGCCGCCACCCTGCCGCAGGCCGCGCAAGTGCTGAGCAAGGCCGTGACCCGGGCCGCGCTGCGCCTGGACGTGTCCCGCGGCCTGCTGGCGCGCGTGCTCGGCGTCAGCGCGGCGACCGTGACGCGGCTGTACGCCGGCAGCTACCAGCTCGATGCGCGACGCAAGGAATGGGAGCTGGCGCTGCTGTTCGTACGCGTGTTCCGCTCGCTGGATTCGCTGGTCGGCGACGAAGCCGGCGCGCGGCAATGGCTGCTCAGCGACAACCGTGCGCTGAATGCGCGTCCGATCGACTTGATCGCGCACACCGAGGGACTGGTCCGTGTCGTGCACTACCTGGACGCCGCGCGCGGTCTCGTCTGAGGCCGCGGCCTGGCGCGAGCGCGTCTGGCGCATCGTCGAGGCGCAGCACGTCGCGGCGACCATGAAGCTGGTCGACGACTGCGACGAACAGGATCTGCTCGAGGCCCTGCTGGACGCGGCCAAGCCGGCGCCGCCGCCGGCCACGCGCAGCCTCGACGACCTGCTGGCGACGCCGTGGCGCTACCCGCCTCGGCAAGGCGGCTCGCGCTTTCGCGGCGCGTCCGACCCCGGCGTGTTCTACGGCGCGCAGACGCTGCGCACCGCCGCCGCCGAACTGGGCTACTGGCGCTGGCGCTTCCTGCTCGACGCCGTCGACCTCGAGCGTCTCGATCCGGTTGCGCACACCGCGTTTCGCGTCGACATCGCCACCACGGCGGTCGACCTGCGGGCGCCGCCGTTCGACGCCGACGCGGCGCTGTGGCAACACCCGCACGACGACACGGCGACGCAGCGCTTCGCGCGCGTTGCGCGCGACGCCGGGATCGGCGCGATCGTCTACCGCTCGGTGCGTGACCAGCAGCCCGCGTGGTGCGTCGCGCTGCTGACGCCGGCCGGCTTTGCCGCGCGCGCGCCCGACCCCCGGCTGCAGATCTGGTATCTGGCGGTCACGCGCGACGACGTCGTCTGGCGCCGCGATGGCGCATCGATGCGCTTCGCGGCCGCGACGTGGCGGTGAGTCGCCCGCCCCCCTGAGCGAGCGCCCGGCGCTTGACGCGCGCCGCTGCGCGCAGCGACCATCGGTGCATCTGGGACTCGCAAGGCGAGGCTGGCGATGGCGGACGCGGCAATCGAGGCGGATGTGCTGGTGGTCGGCGCCGGGCTGGCCGGCATCGTCACCGCGCTCGAATGCCTGCGCGGCGGGCTGCGCGTGACGCTGGTCGATCGCGCACCGGCCGAGCGCTTCGGCGGACTGGCTGCGGAAGCCTTCGGCGGCATGGCGCTGGTCGGCACGCCGCTGCAGGCGCGGCTGCGCATTCCCGACAGCGCCGAGCTGGCCTGGCGCGACTGGCTGCGCTTCGGCGAGCTCGCCGATGACGACGCGTGGCCGCGGGCCTGGGCGCGGCACTACGTGGAACGCAGCCGCGCCGACGTGCACGACTGGCTGCGCGGCTTCGGCGTGCGCTTCATGCCGGCGGTGCACTGGGTCGAGCGCGGCCGCTTCGGCGACGGCAACAGCGTGCCGCGCTACCACCTGGTGTGGGGCACCGGGCGCGAGCTGGTGCGCCGGCTGCGGCTGGCGCTGGACGAAGCCGCGGCCGCTTCGGCATCCGGCGCGCTGCGCGTGCTGCACGGCGTTCGCGTCGATGCGCTCGACGTCGGCGGCGGCCGCGTGTGCGGCGCCAGCGCGGTACGCGAGGACGGCGGCGGCCGCGTCGCGCT
>JAJZHS010000373.1 GCA_021798395.1 Pseudomonadota bacterium | reverse complement strand
TACTGGTTGCGCCGTGGCCGCGTCGTCGCCGTCACCGCGACCGGCTGCGGCAGCGGCTGCGGCGGCTGCGCCGACCGCTGCGGCGGCGCGGATCTGTACCGATGGCGCGACGCGCCCGCCGCGCGCGTCGTTGCGCTGCAGCTGCTGCGCTGAAGTCGGCGCTGCGTTCCGCGCGCTCGATTTCCATGTTCCAATTGCGGAACATGCGATGAACCGCGCCATGCCGCCCGATCCTGTCCTCGACCCGCGCCCGCGCATCGTCGCGGTCGGTTTCCACCGCCTCAAGCAACTGCTGCACGAGGTCGCTCCCGAATACGCCGCGCGCGCCCGCGTCGACGTGCTCGACCGCGGCTTCGAGGAGGCGTTGGCCGAAATCGAGGCCCAGCGGCCGCAGCGGCCGATCGACGTGCTGGTCGCCGCCGGGCTGCACGGCGACTACCTGCGCAGCCGCGTCGACCTGCCGGTGGTGATGGTCAAGGTCGGCGGTTACGACCTGATGGGCGCGCTGGCCCGCGCCCGCGCGCTCGGCCGCCGCATCGCGCTGGTCACCTTCGGCGAAGTGCGCGCCGAGGTCGAGCTGTTCAGCCGCTTGTTCGGTCTGGACATCGTGCAGCGCAGCTACCAGAGCGAGGAACAGGCCGGAGCCTGCGTCGACGAGCTGCGCGCCGCCGGAGTCGACGTCGTCGTCGCGCCGGGGCTGGTCGCCGACCTGGCCGAGGCCGCCGGAATGACCGGACTGCTGCTGTACTCGCCCGACGCCGTGCGTCAGGCCATCGACGACGCGATCGAAGTCGCGCGCACCGCGCGCATCGCCACGGCCAAGCGCGAGCGGCTCAACACCATCATCGCCCAATTGCGCGACGGCGTCGTCGCGGTCGACTCCGACGAGCGCATCGAGGCGCTGAACCCCCCGCTCGAACGCCTGCTCGGAGCGCCGCGCAGCCAGCTGCTCGGGCGCCGCCTGGGCGACGTCGCCCCCGAGCTGTCGCTGCAGCGCACGCTGCGCGATGGCGTCGAGGACGTCGACGAAGTTGCGCGCCTGGGCGGCCGTACCGTGGTCGTGAGCCGGCGCAGCATCGTCGAGCGCGGCGTGACCACGGGCGCGGTGCTGACCTGCCAGGATCCGGCGTCGATCCAGCGCGCCGAGCGCAACCTGCGCGCGCGCGTCACCGTGCGCGGCGCGCGCTGGCGGCTGGACGACATCGTCGGCGACAGCGCGCCGATGCGCGAAACGCGCCGCCTCGCCGAGCGCTACGCGCGCTCCGAGGCCACGGTGCTGATCGTCGGTGAAAGCGGCACCGGCAAGGAACTGTTCGCGCAGGGATTGCACGCGGCGAGCCGCCGCGCGCACCAGCCCTTCGTCGCCGTCAACTGCGCGGCGTTTCCCGAATCGCTGCTGGAAAGCGAACTGTTCGGCTACGACGAAGGCGCCTTCACCGGCGCGCGCAAGGCCGGCAAAGTCGGCCTGTTCGAGGCTGCGCACCGCGGAACCATCTTCCTCGACGAAATCGGCGAAATGCCGGTGTCGCTGCAAACGCGGCTTTTGCGCGTCCTGCAGGAGCGCGAAATCCTGCGCATCGGCGCCACCGAGCCGATTCCGATCGACGTGCGCGTCGTCGCCGCGACGCATCGCGCGCTGGACGAGCGAATCGCCGCCGGAGCGTTCCGTCGCGACCTCTACTACCGCCTCAACATCCTGCGGCTGCAGCTCGCGCCGCTGCGCGAGCGCCTCGACGACCTGCCCGCGCTGGCCGCGCACCTGTTCGACAAGCTCGCGGCGCGCGCCGGCGGCGCGCCGCACGCGCTGCTCGTAGCCCTGCTCGCACGCGCGCAGGGCTACGCCTGGCCCGGCAACGTGCGCGAACTCGAGAACATGATCGAGCGCGTGGTCGGCGCCGGCGAAGCCAGCCCCGCGCTGCTGCCCGAGCTCGGCGCGGCTGCGGCGCCGCCCGCGCGCGACCTCGCCATGCAGCGCGCCGCCAGCGAGCGCGAAGCCATCGCACGCGTGCTGGCCGAATGCGGCGGCGACCGCGCCGCGGCGTGCGCCAGGCTGGGAATCGGCCGCACCACGCTGTGGCGCAAGCTGCGCGCCGGCGGCGGGCCCTGAGCGCGGCGGGCTCTGAGCACACGGTGGGCGCAGGGCGCACTGCGCGGCGGGCGACGCGACGGTTCAGTCGTGGTGGTCGTGCGCCTGCGGCGCGTCGGCCGCGCCGGGCTGCGGCGGCAACTGCGCCGATGCTGCCGGCAGCATCGGCGCCGCCGGCAGCAGCGGCAGCACCCGCACGTAGCGCGCCTTGCTGAGCGCGTAGGCGTGCGCCCCCACCGCCGGGACGATCGGGGTGGTGAAGCTGTAGCCCCACAGCGCCGGAATCGGCGCTGCGCGCTGGCCGCCGGGCAAGCGCGGGCGCAGCAGCTGCACGAACAGCTTCAGCGGCCTGTCGGCGGCCGGATGCAGCACATGGCCGTGCACCGTGCGCCAGAACGGATCGTCGCCTTCGATGACCCGTACATAATGCACCGGATGACTCTGCGGGTCGGCCGCGTAGCGGCAGTCGACGCGCAACTCCCGCAACTCGGCGCCGGGCGGCTGCGCCGGCCACGCAATGTCCAGCGCCCGCGGCTGCGCGCCGAGCTCGGTCGGCGCCCGCAGCTGCTGCCAGGCGCCGCCGCCGACGCGGCCGGCGAGCGCGCGGCGCAGCAGGTGCGGCGCGCCGACCGCGGCGATGGTGCTGCGACCGTCGTAGCCGTGCGCCGA
>JAJZHS010000372.1 GCA_021798395.1 Pseudomonadota bacterium | reverse complement strand
CGCGGCGATCAGCTCGCCGAGATCGGCGTCGACGCGCAACGCCGGCGCACCGGCCGCCGCGGCAGCCGGCAGCGCGAAGGTGCCGTCGGCTTCGACCTCGAGCTCGATGTCGAAACCGCCGGCGCGCAGCGCAGCGCGCTTGCCGGCGTGCGGCGCGAGCCGCGCGCGCGCGGCGTCGCCGAGCAGGTGGTTCAGCAGCGCGACACCTCGGCGCAGCGCGGCGCGCTGCAGCGAATCGGGCGTGGGCACGGGGACGGCGAACATGGCTTGAGCGGCAAAGCCGCCATTCTAGGGACATCCAGCTGAGCGCACCCCTCGGGGGGCGGCGCGCGCGCAAGCGCTGCGTACACGCCGGCGCGCTGCGGCGCCTAACACGGGCTTGCGCCGATCGGCTCGATCATCGACCGGCGCCCGCAAGCACCGTGCGCCGCGCCCATTGCGGCGTGCCCGACACCGTTCGCCAGGAGCCTTGCGATGC
The DNA here is from genome assembly GCA_021798395.1 of Pseudomonadota bacterium. Lineage (GTDB taxonomy): Bacteria > Pseudomonadota > Gammaproteobacteria > Burkholderiales > Burkholderiaceae_C > Thiomonas_A. Next base: position 2,297 of record JAJZHS010000372.1, on the reverse strand, counting down.
CGCTCGTCCGCCGCCGCGCCACTTCGTGCCTTCGCACCGTCGCCGCGCTCGCGTTGCTGTGGAGCCTCGCACCGCCGGCGCCGGCGCGCAGCGTGCACGCCGAAGCGGCGATCGGGCTGACCCAGTTCATGGACCGCGGCGACGGCGTCTGGTACCAGCAGGCGCTGCCGCACAAGCTGCAGCTGAACTCGCCGGCGCTGATGCTCGGCGTTCACGGCGCGCTGGGCAGGTACGCCGGTCGGCGGTTCGACTGGCACTTCGACTTCTTCCACCTCGGCCGCGCGGCCAGCGATTCCTGGGCCGTGATGGACAACCATTACGATCCGCAGCGTCACGTCTGCCTGGGCCACTGCACGCAGCCGTCGCATTTCATCGGCAGCGGCACGCTGTGGGGCTTCTCGGCGATGCTCGGCGCCGAACCGCTGGCCAACCGGCGGCTCGAAGTGCGCGCCGGGCCGTGGCTGTACCACCAGTCGTGGGCCGTGATGATCCCGAACTTCTACAGCAGCACCGGCTACGCGCCCAACCTCGGCTGGGCGCCGTGGACGAGCTCGGGCGACGCGATCTCCCACGCCGCGAGCGGCTGGGGCCTGGGGCTGGCCGGAGGCCTCAGCTGGCGCTGGCGCGAGTACCGCGCCAGCTTGATGGCCTTCTTCAACAACCGCGGCTTCGGGCTGGGCGCCGACCCGTGGCCGCCGATCTGGCGCGCCGAGTACGTGGTGTTCGCCGGCCGCAGCTTCTGAACGCGCGCTCAGCGCGGCGGCGCCCGGCAGCCACTGCGCCGCGCTCAACGCCGCTCCCGCTGCCGCTCCCGCGCCGGCGCCGGCAGCCACGCCGCGTCGAAGCGGGCCGACCACGCGTGACGACCGGCGTAGCCGGCCTCGGGCTCCGCGGTTCGCGCCACGCCGCACGCTGCGCGGGCGGCCGCCGCGACGCTCGATGCGATGCCGTCTGGGCATTCGTCGTACAGGAACACGCCGGCTTCGTCGCCGCGCCGCTGCATTTCGCCGAACGCGCTCGACAGCACCGGCAGGCCCAGCGCGCGGTATTCGTAGTACTTGATCGGGTCGACGCCGGCGGTCAGCGCGTTGCGCTTGAACGGAATCAGCCCGACGTCGAACGCGTTCATCGCCCGCAAGGCCTGCGCGTGGTCGCACGGCGGCAGCAGCTCGACGTTGGCGGGCAGGCCGGACGGCGGCGGCTCGAAGCGCGGGCCGATCAGGCGCACGCGGTCGAGCGGCCGCGCGCGCGCCAGCGCGTCGATCGCGCTCCAGTCGAACCAAGCGGCCATCGTGCCGACGTAGCCGAACACGCGCGGCGCGGCGTCGGCGCGACGCTCGCGCGGCGTCGGCAGCAAGGCGGCATCGAGCCCGTTGAGCACCCGTTGGGCGTCGCCGCGCACGCCGTGCCAGTGCTGCTGCAGCGCGCTGCTCGACGCCCACAGCGCGTCGACCCGCCGCGCCAGCCGGCGCTCGCGGCAGCGCATGGCCCAGCGCGACAGCCCGCGGTAGAACGCGGGGAAATCGTCCATCGCGTCGTACAGCGAGCCGCAGCGCTCGAGCGCGTGCACGAGCTGCAAGGCGAACAGCGCCGGCTTGCCGAGCACCAGCAGCGTCGGGCCGCCGGCGGCGAAGGCGCGCGCGCGCGCCAGAGCGTCCGCCCACAGCAGGCGATTGACCCAACCGGAAACCGGCAGCGGCTCGATCGGCAGCGCGCGCGGGCGCACGACGTGCAGCCACGCCGGCACCGGCGGCGCCGGCGGCAAGGTGCCGTGGCGCAGGCGCGCGAAGTCGGCCGGGGTCGGCAGCCGCGTCGGGTAGGGGTCGAACCACAGCACTTCGGCGCCGCGGCTTGCGTGGAACCAGCGCACGAACTTGTGCGGGCGCTGCTCGAAGCTGGCCCACGGCACCGGCGAGACGTAGATCAGGCGCATGGTGCGAAGTCCCGCCGCAGCGCGTGCACGATGCGCTCGGCCGCGTGCCCGTCGCCGTAGGGCGACACGCCGCGCGCCATCGCGCGCCAGGCCTGCGCGTCGTCGAGCAGGCGCTGGGTGTGCTCGACGATGCGCCGCGCGTGCGGGCCGACGAGCTTGACGACGCCTTCGGCGACCGCCTCCGGGCGCTCGGTTTCGTCGCGCAGCACGAGCACCGGCTTGCCCAGCGCGGGCGCCTCTTCCTGCACGCCTCCGGAATCGGTCAGGATGACGTGGGCGGCTCGCATCGCCGCGACGAAAGCCGAGTAGTCCAAAGGCTCGGACAAAATGAAGTTGGGCAGATCGGCCAGGCTCTCGTACACGA
>JAJZHS010000371.1 GCA_021798395.1 Pseudomonadota bacterium | reverse complement strand
CCCATGACCGCGGCGCGCCTTGACGCCGTGCTCGACGCGCTGCGCCTGCCAGTCGACGCTGCGCAGCGCCAGCGCCTGCTCGATTACCTCGACCTCCTGCAACGCTGGAACCGCGTGCACAACCTGACCGCGGTGCGCGACCCCGACCGGATGCTTTCGCTGCACCTGGCCGATTGCCTGGCGCTTCTGCCCCCCCTGCGCGACCGCGCGCCGACGCGCGTGCTCGACGTCGGAAGCGGCGGCGGGCTGCCCGGCCTGGTCATCGCGATCGCAATGCCCGAGGTCGCCGTGGTGCTCAACGACGCCGTCCGCAAGAAGTGCGCCTTCCTGCAGCAGGCGGCCGCCACCCTGGCGCTGCGCAACGTCACCGTCGCGCACGCACGCGTCGAGGATCTGCGCCTGCCCGCGTTCGACTGCATCACCAGCCGCGCGTTCAGCGACCTGCCGACGTTCGTGCGGCTGACTCGGCATCTGCTCGCCCCGCATGGCTGCTGGGCGGCAATGAAGGGCACGCACCCCGACGCCGAGATCGACGCCCTAGGCCGCGACGTGCACGCCGAGGTGCAGGCACTGACGGTCCCCGGGCTCGACGCCCGCCGCTGCGTCGTCTGGCTGCGCCAGGACGCCCCGAACCCACAGCCCGAGACCTGACCATGGCATCCGTGTTTTGCGTCGCGAACCAGAAGGGCGGGGTCGGCAAGACCACCACCTGCGTCAACCTCGCCGCGGCCCTCGCGCACATCGGTCAGCGGGTGCTGCTCGTCGACCTCGACCCCCAGGGCAACGCCACGATGGGCTCGGGAGTCGACAAGCGCGCGCTGGCGCCCAGCGTCTATCAGGTGCTGCTCGGGATCGCCGAACTCGGCGCGGCGCGCCGCACCAGCCCGAAAGGCGGCTACGACGTGCTCGGCGCCAACCGCGAACTCGCCGGAGCCGAAGTCGAGCTGGTCGACCAGGAACGCCGCGAACACCGCCTCAAGCACGTGTTGCGCGCGGTCGCCGCCGATTACGACTTCGTGCTGGTCGACACGCCGCCGGCGCTGGGCCTGCTGACGCTGAACGCCTTGTGCGCGGCGCGCGGCGTCATCGTGCCGATGCAGTGCGAATACTTCGCGCTCGAAGGGCTTTCCGACCTGGTCAACACGGTGCGCCAGGTCCACGCCAAGCTGAACCCGGAACTGGTGCTGATCGGATTGCTGCGGGTGATGTTCGACCCGCGCATCACCTTGCAGCAACAAGTCAGCGAGCAACTCAGGACCCACTTCGGCAGCAAGGTCTTCGACGCCGTGATTCCGCGCAACGTCCGGCTGGCCGAGGCGCCCAGCTATGGGCTTCCCGGCGTCGTGTTCGACAGAGCGAGCCGGGGCGCGCAGGCCTACGTCGATTTCGCCCACGAGATGGTCCGCCGCGTCGGCCAGCCCGAGGTCGCGTCGTGAACACCGCCGCGACCGTACTCGTCCTGCCCGGATGGCAGGGCTCGGGGCCCGACCACTGGCAAAGCGTGTGGGAACGCAGCCACGGCGACCAGCGCGTCCAGCAGCACGACTGGGACCTTCCGCTTCGCGGCGACTGGATCTGCCAGCTCGAACAAGCCGTGCTCGACCGCCCGCAACCCATCCTGCTGGTCGCCCACAGCCTCGGCTGCCACCTGGTGGCGGGCTGGGCGGCGTGCTCGCGCCACACCGCCCGGGTGCGCGGCGCGCTGCTGGTCGCGCCGCCCGATCTGCAGCGCGCCGACCTGCCCGCGGCGCTGCACAGCTGGCGCGGCCATGCGCCGCAGCCGCTGCCGTTCGCCGCACATCTGGTCAGCAGCGACGACGATCCGTATTGCTCCGCGGCGGCCGCGATCGCGCTCGCCGCGGCCTGGCGCGCGCGCCACACCGAGCTGCCCGCGTTGGGCCACATCAACACCGGCAGCGGACTTGGCGACTGGCCGCAGGGCCGCGCCTGGCTGCTCGAACTCGACTCCACCCGACTCCGTTGACATGAACCCGACCAATCCGCCTTCGAGCAAGAAACGCAAAGGCCTCGGCCTGGGCCTGGAAGCGCTGCTGGGCGCGGGAGGCGCCGACATCACCGCATCCGGCCACCACCCGTCGGTCCTGCCGCTGGACGCGCTGCAACCCGGCAAGTACCAACCGCGCACCCGGATGGACGAAGGCGCGCTGTACGAATTGGCCGAGAGCATCAAGTCGCAGGGATTGATGCAACCGATCCTGGTCCGGCCGCTCGCACCCGGGCGCTACGAAATCATCGCCGGGGAGCGGCGCAGCCGCGCCGCCCGCCTCGCCGGGCTCGACGAAGTCCCAGTGCTGGTGCGCGAGGTTCCGGACCACTCCGCGCTGGCGATGGCGCTGATCGAGAACATCCAGCGCGAAGACCTCAACCCGCTCGAGGAAGCGCAGGGTCTGCAGCGGCTGATCGCCGAATTCGCCTTCACCCACGAGCAGGCCGCGCAAGCCGTCGGCCGCTCGCGCGCCGCGGTCACCAACCTGCTGCGGCTGATCAACCTCGCGCCTCCGGTGCAGGACATGCTGCTCGCCGGGGACATCGACATGGGCCACGCCCGGGCGCTCCTGGCGCTGGACGGGGCCAGCCAGGTCCAGCTGGCGCAGCAGGTGCATGCCCGCAGGCTGTCGGTGCGCGAGACCGAGCGCCTGTGCGCGCGCCACGGCGCAGCGCCGCGCGCAAGCGCCGCCGCGCCGCGCACGCGCGACGACCGCGAACTCGAGCGCCTGGCCGAACAGCTTTCGGAACAGTACTCGGCGCCGGTCCAGATCCGC
>JAJZHS010000046.1 GCA_021798395.1 Pseudomonadota bacterium | reverse complement strand
CATCCTGGCGCGCCAGCCCCGCGCGCGCTGAGCCGCGGCGCCCGGGCTCAGCGCTGCGGTGCTGCCGGCAGCACCGTCGCGCTGCACGCGCCGAAGCCGATGCGCACGGCGCCCGGGCGCTGGCAGAAGCCGCGCAAGGTCACCGTGTCGCCGTCTTCGACAAAACGGCGCTGCTCGCCCGTGGGCAGGGTGATCGGCCGGCTCCCGCCGTGCGTCAGCTCGAGCAGCGACCCGGCCTGCTCGGGCGCGGGCCCGGACAGCGTTCCCGAACCGAACAGGTCGCCGGGGCGCAGCGCGCAACCGCCCACCGTGTGGTGCGCGACCAGCTGGGCCACGGTCCAGTACGCCGCGTCGGCGAAATTCGAGCGGCTGAGGCAGTGCGCCGGGAGTCCCGCGTCGCGCATTGCCGCGGTCTGCAGCCAGACCTCGAGCTGCACGTCGAACGCGCCGCGCGCGGCGTTGTCGGCGCCTTGCAGGTACGGCAGCGGTTGCGGGTCGTCCGGCGACCGGCTGAACGCGCGGCGGAACGGTGCCAGCGCGTCGAGGGTGACGACCCACGGCGACACGGTGCTGGCGAAGTTCTTCGCCAGGAACGGCCCCAGCGGCTGGTACTCCCAGGCCTGCACGTCGCGCGCGCTCCAGTCGTTGAACAGCGCGAGCCCGAACACGTGGTCCTCGGCCTGCGCCAGCGCGATCGGCTGCCCGGGTGGATTGCCCACGCCGATCACAATGCCCATTTCGAGCTCGTAATCCAAACGCGCGGTCGGCTGCAGCAGCGGCGCGTCGGCGCCGGCCGGCCTGACCTGGCCGTGCGGACGCACGAACGGACGCCCGCTGGGCAGGATGGTCGACGCGCGGCCGTGGTAGCCGATCGGCACCCATTTGTAGTTCGGCAGCAGCGGTGCGTCGGGCCGAAACAGCCGGCCCACCGCAGCCGCGTGGTGGATGCCGACGTAGAAATCGGTGTAGTCGCCGATCGTGCACGGCACGTCGAACTCCAGCTGCGACTGCGGCAGCAGGCACGGCGCGAGCAGCGCCTGCGCGCTGCGGTCGGCCAGCGCGTGCGACAGCGCCGCGCGCAGGCTGCGCCGCGCCTGCGCGCCCAGCGCCATGAACGCGTTGAGGTCGCCGGCGGCCAGCGGATGCAGCAGTGCGCGCAGCGCCCCGCTCCAGCGGCCGCGTTCGGCGGCCAGCCGCAAATCGAGCGCCTGGTCGCCGATCGCCACCCCGATGCGCCAGGGCTGGTCGCCGCGGCGCACGCGGCCGAACGGCAGGTTCTGGATCGGGAAATCGCATCCGGGCGCCTGCGCCGATTCGACCCAGCTGCGCAGCGCCGGGTCGTGGGTCGCGTCGCGTTCGCTCATGTCCGCCTCACGTCGCGCCGGGCACCGTCATCGCGCGGCAAGGGATCCGGTTCCATGGCGTTGGTGGGGCGATGGTAAACCGGTTTGACAGGCATGATCCAGGCCTCTATTTTTCGTGAACCCGCAACGCTCCAGGAGCCCGCGATGCACGTCGACCGCATCCACCACGTGGCCTACCGCTGCCGCGACGCCCGCCAGACCGTCGACTGGTACAAGACCATGCTGAACATGGACTTCGTGCTGGCGATCGCCGAGGACGAAGTCCCGTCGACCGGTGAGCCCGACCCGTACATGCACGTGTTCCTCGACGCCGGAGGCGGCAACGTGCTGGCGTTCTTCGAACTGCCGAGCCGGCCGCCGATGGGGCGCGACCCGAACACTCCGGCCTGGGTGCAGCACATCGCGTTTCGCGTGAAGGACCGCGCCACGCTGCTGCAGTTCAGGCAGCATCTGCTCGACCACGGCGTCGACGTCGTGGGGCCGACCGACCACGGCGCGTTCCACTCGATCTACTGCTTCGACCCGAACGGCCATCGCGTCGAACTGGCGTGCCCGGACGAACACGAAGCCGACGTCGTGGCGCGGCTGGACGCGGTGAAGTGGCGCATGCTCGACGACTGGACGGCGACCCGGCGCGCACCGCGCCACGCCGATTTCCTGCATGCACGCGAACGCAGCCGCGACGCGTGACGCGCAGCGGCGGCAGCTGCCACGATTTTCCGAGGCCGAATATTCGGCGCCGCCAGCAGGTTTTCACAAAAGTAATCACAAAATACCATGATGTCCCAATAGCCAAACTCTGGCATGGGTATTCATGCCATTGACCTGGCGCATTTGACATGCGGCCTTGTCGTGGAAACAATCGGCTCTCGAATGAACGCTCGAGAGTTTTCCGATGGCCACACTCAATCCGGTCGGCGTGGTGCCGATCCCCGCCGAATCGCGCCGGCGCAGCCTGCGCGACACGCTCCACGCAAAACCCTGCATCCGGGTCATCGAGGCGCACAGCGCGATGTGCGCCATTCTGGCCGATTCGGTCGGAATCGAGCACGACGCCCAGCGCATCGAATATGATGCGCTGTGGTCCGGATCGCTCACCGACGCGGCCGCGCGCGGCAAACCCGATACCGGCGTCCTGGACATCCGGTACCGCCTGTCGAATATCGACGACATTCTCGACGTCACGACCCGTCCGATGATTGTCGACGCCGATTCCGGAGGTTATGCCGAGCATTTCTCGATCAACGTGCGCACGCTCGAACGGCACGGCGTGTCCGCGGTGATCATCGAAGACAAGGTCGGGCTGAAGAAAAATTCATTGCTCGGCACGTCGGCGGAGCAGGCACAGGAATCGATCCCGGCGTTCTGCGACAAGATCGCGCGCGGCAAGGCGGCCCAGGCGGCCGCCGACTTCATGATCATCGCCCGGGTCGAAAGCCTGGTGCTCGACGCCGGCATGGACGACGCGCTGCGGCGCGCCTGCGCCTACGTCGAGGCGGGAGCCGACGGCGTCATGATCCACACCAACCGCGCTCAGCCGGATGAAATCCTCGACTTCGCTGCGCGGTTCCGCGCATCCCACCCCGGCGTTCCGCTGGTGTGCGTCCCCACCCGGCTGGCCGACGTGCCGTTCGACGAATTCGCGCGCCATCGCTTCAATGTCGTCATCTACGCCAACCAGTTGCTGCGCGCCGCGTACCCGGCGATGCGCGAGGTCGCGCTGTCGATCCTCAGGGAAGGGCGAACGCTGGCCGTCGAAGCACAATGCATGCCGGTCGAGGACATCCTCAACCTGATTCCCGGAACGCGCTGAGAACGGCCCGGAGCCCGCGCCATGCCCATCGCTGCGGATCGTTTCCTCGAGCATCTCGCGCAGTGCGGCGTGCGCTTCGTCGCCGGGGTTCCGGACTCGCTGCTGCGCGAACTGGGCCGCGCCCTGGCCGAGGGCGGCGCGCCCATCCGCCACGTCGTCGCCTGCAACGAAGGCGCCGCGGTCGGCGCAGCGATCGGCCACCACCTGGCCACCGGCCGGGTGCCGGCCGTCTACATGCAGAACTCCGGCCTGGGCAATGCGGTCAACCCGCTGGCGTCGATGGCCGCGCCCGACGTGTACGCGATCCCGATGCTGCTGCTCGTCGGCTGGCGCGGCGAGCTCGCGGCCGACGGCGCCCAGGTCGAGGACGAGCCACAGCATGCGCTGCAGGGCCGGATCACCCGCGGCCAGCTCGACCTGCTGTCGATCCGGCACGAAATCCTCGGACCCGACGCGCACGACGCCCGCGCCATCGTGCAACGCCTGCTGGACCATGCGGTCGCGCGGCAGGAACCGGTCGCGCTGGTCGTTCGGCGCCGCGCCTTCGCCGCGGGCCCCGGGCCCGGGGGCGGCGCGCGCCCGCTGCCGCCCACCCTGACGCGCGAGGACGCGATCGAGGCCTGTCTGCGCGCCCTGCCTGCCGGAACGATCACCGTGACGACGACGGGTATGGCGGCGCGCGAGCTGTACGCCCTGCGCGACGCGCGCGGCGAGTCGCACGACTTCGATTTTCTCGTCGTCGGGGCCATGGGCCACGCCTCGCACATCGCCCTGGGAATCGCCCTCGGCGCCCGCGACCGCGTCGTCGTCTGCTTCGACGGCGACGGCGCCGCGCTGATGCACCTGGGCGCGCTGCCGACCTGCGCGCGCGCGCACGCTCTGGTGCACGTGGTGCTGAACAACGACGCGCACGATTCCGTCGGCGGCCAGCCGACCTCGGCGCCGGGTCTGCGACTCGCCGGCCTGGCTCGGGCGTGCGGATACGCGAGGGTCGCCACGGTGCGCACCGCCGAAGCGCTGGAGCGCGCCATGCGCGACGCGCTGGGGCGCGCGGACGGTGGCTTCATCGAGGCACTGTGCGGCGTCGGCCACCGCACGGACCTGGGCCGACCGTCGACGCTGCCGCGCGCGGCCAAGGAACAGTTCATGCGCGCGCTGCGCAACCCCGCTCGAGGACCATGACATGCTGGGCGTGAAAGCCGTCGCTTCGAATATTCGCGCGCTCACTTCGACGATGCTCGCGCAATGCACGGTCGGCGCGTGCACGCGCGCGGCGGAAGGCGCCGTGCTGCTCGTCGAGACCGTCTCCGACCAAGGTTCGATCCGCTCCGTGGAGAACCAGTCCGGACGCGAGGTCGCCCTGTATCGAGGCGACCGCTTCGTCGCGGTCCTCGCCAACCGGCGTTCGAGCACGTCCGAATACGGTCACGTCCCCGAGGTTCTCGATCCGGCCGCGTGTCCGACCTTGGACCTGCTGGCCCACGGAGGCGTCGTCGGCCTCGGTCTGAGCATTCCGCCCGGCCGGGCTGGCTGCGGCTTCACCAAGGTCAGGGTTCTGGGCGCGCTCGTGCACGAAGGCCGGGCGCTGCTCCTGCACGAGCTGTGCGAACCCGACCCTCCGGCGCCGAGCCCGCCGGCGCCGACGATCCTCGTCTGCGGAAGCGCCGCCGAAGTCGGCAAGACCACCGCCTGCACGGCGCTGATCCGGGCACTGAAGCGCCATGGGCTCACCGTGGGCGGCGCCAAGCTCACCGGAACCGGGAGGCTCCGCGACATCCTCGCCATGCACGACGGCGGGGCCGACCACGTTCTGGATTTCCCGGTGGTCGGGCTGGCCACGACCTACACCGCGCCGGCGCGCGTGCGCGACGCCGCGCGCAGAATTCTCGCCCGGCTCGACGCGGCCGGGTGCGACGTCATCGTCGCCGAACTGGGCGGGGACATCATCGAGGCCAACGCCGACAGCCTGCTGGCGGACGCCGCACTGACGCAGCGCGCGCGCGCGATCGTCCACGTCGCGGGCGACGTCCTCGGCATCGTCGGCGCGGTCGAACTGTATCGCCGCGCCGGCCTGGAGGCACGCATGCACCCGACCCTGCCGAAGGAACGCAATCCCCTGGGCACCATCGAGCGCTTGCGCGGATTCGGCTGGGCCGCGCTCGACGCGCTGGACGACGCTGCGTGCGACGCTTTCGTCGGCCGACTTCTCGCACGCGGCGATGCCTGATTCCGGATCGCTGTCGAGCGCACTGGCGCAGGTCGTGCCGGAAAGCGCCCGCACCGCAGCGTTCGTCTCGACGGTGCTCGTCTTCTCGGTGCTGTCGTCGGCCCTGGGAATCGGCGGCGCGGCGTTGTTGCCGCTGTTCGTGTGGCACTACGGTGCCAAGACCGGGGTCGCGGTGATCACCGTGTACTTCCTGTTCCAGAACCTCAGCAAGCTGCTTTTGCTGTGGAAGCACATCGACTTCGCGCTGGCCTGGAAGCTCGTCGCCTGGGCAACCCCGGGCGCGGTCGCCGGCGGCGTGCTGCTGGTCGCCATTCCGGCGCGGCACGCGCAGCAGTTCCTGGGTGCCGGAATTCTCGCCATGGTGCTGCTGCCCCGACTGCTGCCGCGCCGGCGCCCGCCTTCGCAGCGCCTGCGGCGCATCGGTTTCGCCTCGTTCGGCATCGTCTACGGCGTGGCCTCGGGCGTGCTCGGCAGCGGCAACGCGCTCAAGGGCCCCTTGCTGACGTCGATGGGCGTCCTCAAGGAACGCTACGTCGGCACGTACGCGCTGACGTCGTTCACGCTGAACGTTCCGAAACTCCTCGTGTACCACCAGGGCGGAGTCGCGCCGGGCCATCTGCTGGCCGCGTCGTGGCCGCTGCTGCTGGTCTCGCTGGTCGGGACGTTCATCGGCAAGCGCATGCTGCGCCACCTTTCCGAGGCGTGGTTCGAGCGGGTGACGACGACCGCGTTCGTCCTTTCGGCTCTTTCGATGATCGTCCTTCCGACATGAACGACCTTCCCCACCCCACCCGCCCCAACGGGGGCGGGCCGGGCGCGGCCCTGCCCTTGGGGTGCTCCCGAGTCGCGGGCACGCGCTTGTGCGGATCGCGGACGACCGAGCTGATCAATCCGCATGATGGCCGGGCGATCGCGACGCTGTCGCTGGCCGGCGAGGACGACGCGATCCGGGCGCTGGGCTTCGCCGCGTGCTACCGCGCCCGCCTGTCGCGCCACCGGCGCAGCGAGATTCTGCTGCGCGCCGCGGCAACGCTCGAGTCCAGGGCCGACGAAGCGGCGCAACTCATCACCCTCGAGTCCGGGCTGAGCCTGGTGGACACGGGGCGCGAGGTTCGCCGCGTGCTCGCGCTGCTGCGCACTGCCGCCGCCGAACTGCTGCGCGACGACGCCGCGTGTTTCGCCGGAGACACGACGCCCGAGGAAACGCGGCGCCGCATCGTGACCAGCCGCGAGCCGCTCGACGGCGTGATCCTTGCGATCACGCCGTTCAACCACCCGATGCTTCAGGTCGCGTCCAAGGTGGTTCCTGCGGTCGCGACCAACAACCGCATCGTGGTCAAGCCGTCGGAGAAGACCCCGCTTTCGGCTCTGTATTTCGTCGACCTGCTGCTCGACGCCGGACTTCCCGGACCGATGCTCCAGGCCCTGATCGGCCCTGCTCCGACGCTGGTCGGATGCCTGCTGCGCAGCGCGGATGTGGCGATGCTCACGTTCACCGGAAGCGTCGAGACCGGGCGCACCCTCGCCGCGCATTCCGGCGCGCGCCGCCTCGTCCTCGAGCTCGGCGGCAACGACGCGCTGATCGTGATGGACGACGCCGATGTGCGCAGCGCAGCGCGGCTGGCCGCCGAAGGCGCCTTCGCGAATTCGGGGCAACGCTGCACCGCCGTCAAACGCATCCTGGTTCACCGAGGAATCGCGGAGGAGTTCACCAGGAATCTCGCCGAAGTCGCTCTGCAATGGACCTGGGGCGACCCCCGCGCCAGCCGCATCGGCACGGTTATCGACGGCGCCGCCGCGCGCCGCATCGCGTCCCGCGTCGTCGCCGCGCTCGAAGCCGGCGCGACGCTGTGCGCCGGCCACCGGATCGACGGTGCCGCGTACGCGCCGACGGTGCTCTCCGGCGTCGCACCGCACACGCCCCTGGTGCAGACCGAGACCTTCGGCCCCGTGGCGCCCGTGATCGCGTTCGACACCGTCGACGAAGCCGTCACCATCGCCAACGGCACCGCCTACGGGCTGTCCGCCTCGGTGTGCACGAATCGCATCGACCTGATCGACCGCCTGTTCCACGAACTCCGGGTCGGTTCGCTCAACGTCTGGGAGGTCCCTGGCTGGCGCACCGAACTCGCGCCGTTCGGCGGCGTCAAGGCGTCCGGGCTCGGCGACAAGGAAGGCGTTCTCGAGGCGATGCGCGGCTACACCACCATCAAATCGCTTTCAATGCCCTGGGGCGTTCGACCATGACCATGGACCATCTGCTGAGCGTCGACCAGTTCGACCGTGACCGTATCGACGCCCTGTTCGCGCTGGCGCGCGCGGCCGAGCCGGTGGCGCGGCGCCGCAAGGTCTGCCGCGCACTGGAAGGCGCGGTGCTCGGCAACCTGTTCTTCGAAGCCAGCACGCGAACCCGCATCAGCTTCGCCGCGGCGTTCTGCCGGCTCGGCGGCGCGGTGTGCGACACGACCGGATTCACCTTTTCGTCGATGGCCAAGGGCGAGTCGATCCATGACACCAGCCGGGTCATCAGCGGCTACGTCGACGCCCTGGTCGTGCGCCACCCGGAACGCGGCGCCGTGGCGCAGTTCGCGCAGGCGACCCATGTCCCGGTGGTCAACGGCGGCGACGGCCCGGGCGAACACCCCAGCCAGGCGCTGCTCGACCTCTACACCATCGGGTGCGAGTTCGCGCGTTCGGGGCGTCGCGTCGACGGCGCGCACGTCGCTCTGATCGGAGACCTGAAATACGGCCGCACCGTGCATTCCCTGATCAAGCTGCTGTCGCTGTACCGCGGCCTGCGCTTCACCCTGATCGCCCCGCCGGGCCTCGAGATGCCGGAGCAGTTGTGCGAAGCGGTCGCGCGCCGCGGGCACCACGTCGAAGCGCGCAGCACCCTGCTCCAGCGCCTGGACGAACTCGACGTGGCGTACGCCACCCGCATCCAGCGTGAGCGCTTCAGCGGGGAATCGATCGAGGGCTACACGCCCGAGTTCCGCGTCGACAAATCCTTCCTCGACACCTGTTGCGGGCCGCAGACGGTGCTGATGCATCCGCTGCCCCGCGACAGCGCGCCCGGCGCGCACGATCTGAGCACCGATCTCGACACCGATTCGCGCAGCGCGATCTTCCGCCAGTCCGACAGCGGCGTGGCCGTGCGCATGGCCATTTTCGCGACCCTGCTCGGCGTCGAACGCCGACTGCAAGGCCCGCTGCCCGACGCGGGCTGGCGCAGTCCGCAACGCATCGGGCCGAACGATGCGCCGTTCTACACGCTCGACGCGGCGAGCCGGGGCTGGTCCGCCTGACGCCTTCGATGTGCCCTCTCGGCACGGCGGGCGCGCGCGCCGCGCGCCGATCTACCATGCAGGTGCGCAGGCTGCCTGTATCGGCGCATGCGGCGTCTTCCAACCCGGCGGCACGGACACCTTCGATGACCCTCGCGCACGTCGTCCTCGTCGCGCTCGCGATCGCCTTCGCCTGGAGCATGGGCGCGCACTACACGGGCGCGTGCATGGGCATGCCGTACGCCAGCCGCAGCATCAGCGCGCAAAGCGCGCTTGCGCTGATGGCGCCGCTGAGCTGGGTCGGCGCCGCCTTCTTCAGCCACCGCGTGCTGCTCAGGGTCGGGCACGGCATCGTCGCCGGCGCCGCGCTGCCGACCTCGGCGGCGATCGCGGCGATCGGCGCGGCGTTCCTGCTCACCACGCTGTTCACCCAGCGCCGAGTGCCGACATCGACGATCCAGATCCTCGTGTTCTGCATCGTCGGCGCGGGCGCCGCGCTGCACCTGCGCATCCGCTGGGGCACCATCGCGCAGCTGGCCGTGCTGTGGGCGCTGGCGCCGTGCATCGCCTTCGTGCTGGGCTACGCGCTGACCCGGCTGTTCGACACGGTGCCCCGGCTGGCGTCGGCGCAGCCCGGCGCCGCGCACGTCGGCCGCGCGCTGGTCGTGGTCGGCGGCATCGCGTCGCTGGCGATGGGCGCCAACGACGTCTCCAACGCCACTGCGGTGTTCCTTTCCACCGGGCTGTGCGGCCCGTTGGTCGCCGGCGTGCTCGGCGGCGCCGGGCTGGCGCTCGGCGTGCTGACCTGGGGCCGGCCGCTGCTGCAGCGGGTCGCGTTCGACATGGTCAAGCTCGACCTGCCGATGGCCACGGCGGCCCAACTGGTGCAGGCGCTGGTGGTGTTGACCGCGGTCGCGTTCGGATACTTCACGTCGATGAACCAGGCGCTGATCGGCGCGATGGCCGGCGCCGGCTTCGCGCGCGGGCGCCAGACGATCGACCACCGCGTCATGCTCGGCGTCATTCGCGGCTGGGTGATCGGGCCGGCCGCCGGAATCGCCCTCGGCTACGCCGTCGCGCTGGCCACGCGACACGGGTGAGCGCTGCGGCGGGCAACCCGTCCGCCATGCGGCGACCTGCGGGGCTGGCGCCGGTTGAATCATCGGCCTTACCATCGGCAGCCCGAGCCACCTTCGCCGAGGAACTTCGATGTGCGCAACCACGAACGGGGTTTGCCTGCGGCTGAGCTTGGTGATCGCTGCGTCGATTTCCTGCGCCAGCCCTGTCCGGGCGGCGCCCGAGCCGTCGTCCGGCCTGGCTGCCGTGTCGCCCGCGGCTGCCGCGCAAGCGCAGGCATCGAGCACGGCGACGGCACTGCGGTCCTTCGGTTCCGGCGCGCTCGATGTCTACCTGCTCGGCGGAGCGCTGGGCCTGCTCGACGTCGCCGGCCTGCACAAGCTCGACCATCCGATTCATGCCCAGTACTCGGGCGTCTGGTCGATTGCCAAGTCGCCGCGGTTTCCGGAGGAACTCATCGGGCTGACGATGGCCGCCGCGGTGTGGGAGGGCGGGCGCTCGACTCTGGGCAGGACGCTGTGGCAGAGCCTGGACGCGGCGGCGATGGCGGGCATTTCCACGCAGGCACTGAAGTGGACCTTCCAGCGCATGCGACCGTCGACGACGAACAACCCGGATCGCTGGTTCCAGGGGGTCCACAACATGAGCTTCCCCAGCGGCGACGTGTCGTCGATCACCGCGATCGTGACCCCGCTGATCCTGCAGTACCACCGCAGCGACCCGCAGGTCGACGCGCTCGCCGCGCTGCCCGTATTCGACATGGCCGCGCGCATGAAGGCCCATGGCCACTGGTTCACCGACACCGTCGCCGGTGCCGTGGTCGGCGCGGCCAGCGGCTACTTCGCCCACCGCATGCGCAGCCCGCTGGTTCTGGGGCTGCTCCCCGGGGGTTTCTACGTCGGCCTGCGCGAGCAATTCCGCTAACCGTCGCGGGTAACGTTGCGTAAGGAGTGGAACCCGGGGTGAGCGATGCGCCGAGGGGCGCGCGCGCAGGCGCGTGCGGTCGTGCCGCGCCGACCACGACTCGGGAATTTGCGCTCTATGATTGGTTCGGGCCCGCGCGCCGCGCGGCAACCACGAACGAATCGACGAGGCCTCGCATGAACCCGATTCGCCTTCGCTTGCTGCGTCGCGGAAGTGCCGCCCTGGCGCTGGCGGCCGTTGCCTGCACGCTGCCGGCGCATGCCCAGTACGACCGCGGCGGCTATGGGCAACCGCGCTTCCAGCAGCAGGACCAGCGCGACCGCGGCGGCTGGCGGCATGGACGCGGCGGCTGGCAACACCGCGACCGGCGGCCCTATGCGCCCGCGTGGCAGGGACGGCCGCAGGAACGCTACCGGCAGGGCGGCGCGGGCGGTGGGCTGGTGTTCGGCGCCATCCTCGGTTCGGTGCTCGGCGCGCTGGTGAGCCAGACGGTGCAGGCGCCGCCTCCGGTGGTGTACGCCGCGCCCGCGCCGCCGCCACCGCCGGGCGTGTACTACACGCCGCCGCCGAGCGCGGGGTATTACACCCCCGCCTATCCACCAGGGAACTGATCACCCGGGGCCGCCGGGGCTGCGCAGACGCTGCGCCGCGGTCCGCGAACGTCGCCAACGAGGATCCGACCGATGAAACAAGCACCGTTCCGAGCCTTCGCCATGCTGGCGCTGGCGTGCTGCCTGGCTTCGCTCAATGCACACGCCGCGGGCGCGAG
>JAJZHS010000045.1 GCA_021798395.1 Pseudomonadota bacterium | reverse complement strand
CAGGGTGCCGACCATGGCCCGCGCGCTCGAGCTCGGCGTCGACATCATCAACGATGTGCGCGCGCTGCGCGCTCCCGGCGCCGAAGCGCTGGTGGCCGGGTCGTTGGCCGGCGTGTGCCTGATGCACATGCAGGGCGAGCCCGGGGACATGCAGCGCGCGCCGCACTACGCCGACGTCGTCGGCGAGGTCGCCGCGTTCCTGGCCGAGCGCGTGGCCGCGTTGCGCGCGCGCGGTGTCGCCGCGGCGCGGCTGTGCGTCGACCCCGGCTTCGGCTTCGGCAAGACGCTGGAGCACAACCTGGCGCTGGCCCGAGGCCTGCACGCGATCGCCGCGCTCGGGCCCCCGGTGCTGGTCGGCGTTTCGCGCAAGTCCATGATCGGCGGCGTGGCCGGGCGTCCGCCGCAGCAGCGTCTGCCGGGAAGTCTGGCGGCAGCGCTGGCCTGCGTGGCCGCCGGCGCGCGCATCGTTCGGGTGCACGACGTGGCCGCCACCGTCGACGCGCTGCGGGTGTGGCGCGCGATGCGCGAACCTTCAAACGAGGAACTTGCATGACGCGAACCTATTTCGGCACCGACGGCGTGCGCGGCAGGGTCGGCCGCAGCCCGATCGTTCCGGAGTTCGGGCTGCGCCTGGGCCATGCCGCGGGCCGGGTGCTGCGCGCCGGCGGCGCGATGCGGCCGACGGTCCTCATCGGCAAGGACACGCGGGTGTCGGGCTACATGCTCGAGGCCGCGCTGGAATGCGGCTTTGCCGCGTCGGGCTGCGACGTCGTCCTGGTCGGTCCGCTGCCCACGCCTGCGGTGGCCTACCTGACGCGTGCGCTGCGCCTGGACCTCGGCGTGGTCATCAGCGCGTCGCACAACCCGTACGACGACAACGGCATCAAGTTCTTCTCCGCGGCGGGCAGCAAGCTGCCCGACAGCTGGGAGCGCGAGGTCGAGGCCGCGCTGCCGCACGCCGAAGGCTGTGTCGACTCCGAGCAGCTGGGCAAGGCGCGACGCCTGGACGACGCAGCCGGGCGCTACATCGAATTCTGCAAGAGCACGTTTCCGAACCACCTCACGCTCAAGGGGCTGCGTCTCGTGGTCGACTGTGCGCACGGCGCGGCCTACCACATCGCACCGGCGGTGTTCCACGAACTCGGTGCCGACGTCGTCGCCATCGGTGCTTCGCCGGACGGTTTCAACATCAACCGCGAGGTCGGCGCCACCGCGCCTGAAGCGCTGATCCGCGCGGTGCGCGCCAACCGCGCCGATTACGGCATCGCCCTCGACGGCGACGCCGACCGGCTGCAGCTGGTCGATCGCGACGGCCGCCTGTTCAACGGCGACGAACTGCTGTATCTGCTGGCGATGGACCGTCGGCCTGCGGGCGTGGTCGGAACGCTGATGACCAATCTGGCCGTCGAGCGCGCGATCCGCGCCGCCGGCATGGAATTCGTGCGCGCCGCCGTCGGCGACCGCTACGTGCTCGAGGAACTGCTGGCGCGCGGCTGGCAGCTCGGCGGCGAGGGATCGGGCCACCTGCTTCTGCTCGACCGCCACACCACGGGCGACGGCATCGTCGCGGCGCTGCAGTTGCTCGAGCTCGCGGTGCGGCGCCAGCAGACGCTGGCCGACCAGCTCGCCGCGGTGCAGCTGTACCCGCAGACCCTGGTCAACGTGCGGCTGGCGCCTGGCGTGGACTGGCGCCGGCACGAGGCATTCGCGCAGGCGCGCGCCGAGGCCGAGCGCTCCCTCGACGGCAGCGGCAGGCTGCTGGTCCGGCCCAGCGGGACCGAGCCGGTGCTGCGCATCATGGTCGAGCACCCGGACCCGGCTTTTGGTCGCGGCTGCGCGCAGCGCCTCGGCGACGCGCTGCGGCGGGACTGAGCGGCGCGGCGGCGCTCCCGGCATCGATGGCGTTTCGGAGCAGTTCACGAAAATGTCATAATCGCGGAGTCCAATGCGGTTTCTGTCACCGGACGACAACCGGTGCATGACCTCAGGAGAACTACGCATGTCGATCACCACCACCCGTCGCCAGCAACTCAAGCTGGCGCTCGTCAGCGTCGGGCTGGCCGTCGCCACCACCGTCGCACCGATGGCCGCCCACGCGGCGTCGGGCGTGACGCTGCTGGAAACGGGTTCCACGCTGCTGTACCCGTTGTTCAACCTCTGGGTTCCCGATTACACCAAGGCGCATCCCGGCCTGCGCATCACCACGCAAGGCACCGGCAGCGGCACCGGAATCGCGCAAGCCATTTCGGGCGTGGCCCAGATCGGCGCGTCGGACGCGTACATGAGCGACGGCCAGATCAAGCAGAACCCGAGCATCCTGAACATTCCGCTGGCGATTTCGGCCCAGACGGTCAACTTCAACGTCCCCGGCTTGAACAAGGATCACCTCAAGCTCGACGGCCCGGTGCTCGCCGGCATCTACAGCGGCAAGATCAAGAACTGGGATGACGCGCAGATCAAGGCGCTGAACCCCGGCGTCAAGCTGCCCGACCACGCCATCGTTCCGATCCACCGCACCGACGGCAGCGGCGACACCTTCATTTTCAGCCAGTACCTGTCGTTCTCGACCCCGAGCTGGAACAACAGCGTCGGCTACGGCACGACGATCAGCTGGCCGGCGGTGCAGGGCGGTGTCGGTGCCAACGGCAACCCGGGCATGGTGCAGGCCTGCCAGCAGACCCCGTATTCGGTGGCGTACATCGGCGTGAGCTTCCACGAGCAGGTCGCCAAGGCCGGCCTGGGCACCGCGATGCTGAAGAACCGCGCCGGCAAGTTCCTGCTGCCCGACGCGCATACCGTCAGCGCCGCCGCCGGCGAACTGATCAGCAAGACCCCGGCCGACGAGCGCATCAGCCTGGTGTTCGCGCCCGGCGCCAATTCGTACCCGATCATCAACTACGAGTACGCGATCGTCAACGCCAAGCAGGCGAACCCCGAGAGCGCGAAGGCGATCAAGGCGTTCCTCGGCTGGGCCGTCGAATCCGAAGGCGGCAACGCGGCCAAGTACCTCGACGCGGTGCGCTTCATCGCGCTGCCGGCGCGCGTGCAAGGCCTGAGCAAGGCGCAGATCGCGAAAATCCAGTAAAGGGCAGTGCGCGCGCGCCGGCAGCGGCGCGCGCAGGCAGCGCCGGGATCCCGTCAGCGGGGCCCGGCGCTTTCATGCAAAAAAGGGGCGGTGGGGAAGCAGGTGCCAGGCAAGAGATTGTTTCGATTCGGGCTGCAAGCCGTCTCGGCGGTGATTCCACTGGCGCTGATCGCCGTGATCGTCTTTCTCACCGCGTATTCGTGGCCGGCAATCCGTTTCAATGGTTTCGGCTTCCTGTTCTCCGACACCTGGAGCCTGGGCAACCTGTACGCCAATACGGTCGTGGTTCGCGGCATGCAGGTGCCGCCCGGCGCGCACTACGGAATCTGGGTGTTCATCGTCGGCACGCTGGCCAGTTCGGCGTTGGCGCTGCTGGTCGCGGTTCCGGTGGGGATCGGCGTGGCCCTGTACCTGGTCGAGTACGCGCCGCACCGGCTCAGCGGCGCTTTCGCGCAAGTCGCCGAGCTGCTCGCCATGGTGCCCAGCGTGGTCTACGGCCTGTGGGGCCTGGAAGTCCTGGCGCCGCTGACGCTCAAGTACTTCGCGCCGGCGCTCGCCTCGATTTTTCCGTTCGTCAAATTCATCGCGACTCCGGCGACCAGCGGCTACGGCCTGTTCACCGCCAGCCTGGTGCTGGCGTTGATGGTGCTGCCGGTGATTTCCAGCACCCTGGTCGAGGCGCTGCGCCGCGTGCCGCGTGAATTGCGCGAATCGTGCTTCGCGCTCGGCGCCACGCGCGCCGAGGTGCTGCGGCGCGCGCTGCTGCCGGCCGTGCGCACCCCGCTGATCGGCGCCGTGATCCTGGCCCTGGGCCGCGCGCTCGGCGAGACTATGGCGGTGCTGATGGTCAGCGGCGGCGCGCTGAATTACCTGCCGGGCAACCTCTACAGCCCGATCACCAGCATGGCGGCGTTCATCGCCTCGCAGCTCGACAGCGCATTGCAGGACACCAGCGGCATGGCGGTACGCTCGCTGGCCGAAATCGCCCTCGTCCTCCTCATCATCGCGGTCATCGTCAATGTCATCGCTCGTTTCCTCACGCGACGCGTCGCAGTCGGCGCCTGAGTCCGAACTGCGCGTGTCCGGCCGGCGGCGCGCCGGCGCAGTCGTTTTCGCCGTGCTGTGCGCGGCGTCGTTCCTGCTCGTCGTCGTTCCGCTGGCCGACATCCTGTGGACCGTGCTGTCGCGCGGCGGGCGGGCGCTGAACCTTCAGGTGTTCACCCAGGTCACCAACGGCATCAGCGGCGGACTGCTCAATGCCATCGAGGGCACGCTGGCGATGAGCGCCGGCGCGCTGCTGTTCGCCGCGCCGGTCGGCGTGATCACCGGCGTGTACCTGGCCGAGTTCGGCAAGGGGGCCTGGGGCGGGGTGGTGCGCTTCCTCGCCGACGTGCTGACCGGCGTGCCGTCGATCGTTCTGGGCTACTTCAGCTATGTCACCCTGGTCGAAGGCCTGGGCTGGCAGTTTTCGGCGCTGGCCGGTTCGATCACCCTGGCGATCCTGATCGTGCCGTTCATCGCGCGCTTCACCGAGCTGGCCATGCGGCAGAACCCGTCGAGCCTGCGCGAGGCCGGTTACGCGCTCGGCGGCAGGGAGCATCAGGTGGTGTTCCGGATCCTGCTGCCCGCGGCGCGCTCGGGGGTGATCACCGGGGTGCTGCTGTCGCTGGCGATCTCGGTCGGCGAGACCGCGCCGCTGATCTACACCGCAGGCTGGTCCAACTACATGTGGAACGGCAAGCTCACGCACGAGCCGGTCGGCTACCTGACTTACGTCATCTGGAGTTTCATCAACCAACCGTTCGCTTCGGCGCACGCGCTGGCGTACGCAGCAGCGTTCCTCGTCATCGCCGTGGTGCTGGCGATCAACGTCGCGACCCGCATGTTCCTGCGCAGGCAGCCGTGACCCCGCCTGAGCATCGTCACCGGCGCGCCGCGTCCAAGCCCGAGATCCGATCATGAATCAAGCTGCAGCCGAACCGAACGCGGCGCCGAGCGTGCGCCTGTCGGTACGCAAGCTCAACTTCTTCTACCGCAAGTTCCGCGCCGTCAAGGACGTCACCCTCGACATCTACGACCGCCAGGTGACGGCGTTCATCGGCCCGTCCGGGTGCGGCAAGTCGACCCTGCTGCGGGTGTTCAACCGCATGTACGAGCTCTACCCGGACCAGCGCACCGAGGGCGAGGTGCTGCTCGACGGCCGCGACATCCTGGCCAAGGACGTCGACGTGTCGCTGCTGCGCGCGCGCGTGGGCATGGTGTTCCAGAAGCCGACGCCGTTCCCGATGTCGATCTACGAGAACATCGCGTTCGGCGTGCGGCTGTACGAGCGCCTGAGCCGCGCCGAAATGGACGAGCGCGTCGAGGCCAGCCTGGCGCGCGCCGGGCTGTGGGACGAGGTCAAGGACAAGCTGCAGCAAAGCGGCATGAGCCTGTCGGGCGGCCAGCAGCAACGCCTGTGCATCGCGCGCGGCATCGCGATCAAGCCCGAGGTGCTGCTGCTCGACGAGCCCACTTCGGCGCTGGATCCGATCTCCACGGCCAAGATCGAGGAACTGGTCACGGAGCTGAAGAACGACTATACGGTCGTCATCGTCACCCACAACATGCAGCAGGCGGCGCGGGTGTCGGACTACACCGCGTACATGTACGTGGGCGAACTCGTCGAGTACGGAGCGACCAACGATCTGTTCCTCAAGCCGAAGCGGCAGGAAACCGAAGACTACATCACCGGCCGTTTCGGCTGAGTGCGGAGGCATGGCCATGGACAAACACCTTTCGACCCAATTCGACGCCGAAATCAGCGCCATTTCGACCCGCGTGCTCGAAATGGGCGGCCTGGTCGAGGCGCAGATCGCGCAGGCGGTCTACGCGCTGCGCCACTTCGACCTGGACTCGGCGCGCGGCGTCGTGCTCAACGAAAAGCGGGTCAACCAGCTGGAGGTCGAGATCGACGCCGACGTGGCGCAGATCATCGCCAAGCGCCAGCCGACCGCGCGCGATCTGCGGTTGATGCTCGCGATCTCCAAGACCGTGACCAACCTGGAGCGCGTCGGCGACGAGGCCGACCGCATCGCGCGCATGGCGCGCGACCTCATCGAGGCGGGCTCGAACCTGAGCATCTCGTTCAACGAGATCGGCCGTTCGGCCGACCTCGCCGTCGACCAGGTGCGCCGCGCGCTCGACGCCTTCGCGCGGCTGGACGAGAAGGCAGCGGTCGACATCGTCACCGCCGACAGCGCGATCGACGCCGAATTCGATTCGTTCATGCGCAAGCTGATCACCTACGTGATGGAAGACCCGCGCAACATTTCATCAAGCCTCGATCTGGTGTTCATCGCCAAGGCGATCGAGCGCATCGGCGATCACGCGAAGAACATCGCCGAGTTCGTCATCTACGTGGTCCGCGGTACCGACGTGCGCCACAACAAGGAAGCGTTCAACGAGATCGCCGGAACCCTTTGAGCCGACCCATGGCGAGCAATATCCTGGTCGTCGAGGACGAACCCGCGATCGCCGAGCTGCTGGCGGTCAACCTGCGGCATGCCGGGCATTGCCCGATCCTGGCCGGCAGCGCCGAGGAGGCGCTGCGGCTGATCCGCGACGTGCTGCCCGACGTGATGCTGATCGACTGGATGCTGCCGGGCATGTCCGGCGTGGCGCTGGCGCGCGAGCTGCGCGCCGGAGCGCGCACCCGCGACATCCCGCTGATCCTGCTGACCGCGCGAAGCGAGGAGTCCGACACCATCGCCGGACTGGACGCGGGCGCCGACGATTACATCACCAAGCCCTTTTCGCCCAAGGAACTGCTGGCGCGCATCCGCGCCGTGCTGCGTCGGCGCGCGCCGCAGCTCAACGACGAGCCGGTGCGCGCCGGCGGGCTTTCCGTCGATCCGGGCACCCGGCGGGTGACGCACACCGTCGACGGGGTCGAGCGCGAGCTGCGGCTGGGGCCCACCGAGTTCAAGCTGCTGCACTTCATGATGACCCATCCGGAGCGCGTGCACAGCCGCGGCGCGCTGCTCGACAAGGTCTGGGGAGACCACGTGTTCATCGAGGAACGCACGGTGGACGTGCACATCAAGCGGCTGCGCGAGGCGCTGGCGCCGGCGCATTGCGCCGAACTCGTCGAGACCGTGCGCGGCGCCGGCTACCGCTTCACGCAACGCGCGCCAGCGCACTGACGCCGAAGCGCCGGTGGTGATCGACGTCGGCAGGTTCGGCAGCGTGCCGCGTATCGTCGCGGTGCGGTTGGGCGCGCTGCTGCTGCTGGCGGCGCCACCGGCCGCGCTCGGCGCGTACTACGCGGGCACCGCGGGAGCGGCGCTGGCGGCGTTGGCGGTGGCGCTGGCCGTGCTGCTGCGCGACGCGGTGCAACTGGCGAGGCTGTTGCACTGGCTGCGCTGGCCTTCGCGCGAGCGCCTTCCGGTGCTGCACGGCGTGTGGGCCGAGACGCTGTACCGCAGCGCGCGGCAGCTGCGCATCTGGGAGGGGCGGCTGCAGCGCGAGGAGACCAAGCTGCAGCGCTTCATCGAGGCGCTGCAGGCGTCGCCGAGCGGCGTGATGCTGATCGACTCCAGCGGCCAGATCGATTGGTGCAACGCCACCGCGGCGCAGCAATTCGGGCTGGACCCGCAGCGCGACCTGCGCCAGCACGCGGTGCATTTGATTCGCAATCCCGAGTTCTTCGCCTACATGGCGGCCAAGCGATTCGTCGAGCCGCTGCTGATGCGCCGCGTCGGATCGTTCGGCACCATGCTGCTCAACATCCAGGTCATTCCGTACGGCGAAGGGCAGAAGCTGCTGTTGTCGCGCGATGTGACGCAGGCTGAACGTACCGAGGCGATGCGCCGCGATTTCGTCGCCAACGTGTCGCACGAAATCAAGACACCGCTGACCGTGATCGCCGGCTTCATCGAATCGATGCGCACCCTCGATCTGACCGACGCCGAGCGTGAGCGCATGCTGGTGCTGATGCAGGAGCAGTCCGATCGCATGCGCAGCCTGGTCGAGGACCTGCTGACGCTGGCGCACTTGGAGGGCGATCCGCACCCTCCGGTGGAGGAAACCGTGCGCATGGGCGCAATGGTCGAGCGGCTCGCCGCCGAGGCGAGCGCGCTGTCGCAGGGGCGGCATGTGGTCGAGACCCGCGTCGACGCCGGCGATCTGCGCGGCGCCAGTGCCGAATTGACCAGCGCGTTCAGCAACCTGGTCAGCAACGCGGTGCGCTACACGCCGGCCGGCGGCCGCGTCGAGATCAGCTGGCGCGTTGTGCGGCGAGACGACGGCGAGAGCCATGCCGAGTTCAGCGTGCGCGACACGGGAATCGGAGTCGCGCCCGAGCACATCCCGCGGCTGACCGAGCGCTTCTACCGCGTCGACCGCGGGCGCTCGCGCGAATCCGGAGGAACCGGCCTGGGGCTGGCGATCGTCAAGCACGTGCTGATGCGCCACCAGGCCGAACTGCGGGTCAGCAGCCGCCCCGGGCAGGGAAGCACCTTCAGCGCGCGCTTTCCGGCCGCGCGGATGGTCGGCGGCGACGCCGCGGACTGAGCCTCAGGGCGTCCCGGCGCGCGCTTCGACCAGCGCGCGCTGGCTCGAGCGCCCGTGGCGCCAGCCGCGCGCGCGGCGCCAGTTGCCTTCGGCGTCCATGTCCCACGCGTTGCCGGGGAAGCGCCAATGCACTTTCAATCCTTCCTCGATGACCTGGGCGCGCGCGGCGCGGTCGAGCACCGGCGTGGCGATCTCGACACGGCGGAACAGGTTGCGCTCCATCCAGTCGGCCGACGACAGCCAGACGTCCTCGCGGCCTTCGGCGTAGAAATAGAACACCCGCGCGTGCTCGAGGAAGCGGCCGATGATCGAACGCACGCGGATGTTGTCGGACAGGCCGGCGACGCCGGGACGCAGCATGCAGGGGCCGCGCACCAGCAGCCGGATCTCGACTCCGGCCTTCGACGCCTTGTACAGTTCCTCGATCACCGTCGGCTCGACCAACGCGTTGACGCGGGCCCAGATGCGCGCGCGCCCTCCGGCGCGCGCCACCCGCGCCTCGTGGCGAATGGCCTGGATCAGGCGATCGAGCAACGAGAACGGCGACTGCCACAACTTGCGCAGCGGGGCGAACTGCGACGACCCGGTGATCTCGACGAACACCTGGTTGACGTCGGCGCAGATCGCCTCGTCGGCGGTGACGAGGCCGAAATCGGTGTACAGGCCGGCGGTGCGGATGTGGTAGTTGCCGGTGCCCACGTGCACGTAACGGCGCAGCTGCGTGGCGCGGCGGCCGACTTGCTCGCGGCGAACGATCAGCAGCATTTTCGCGTGGCACTTGAAGCCGACCACGCCGTACACCACATGCGCGCCTTCGGCCTCGAGCTGGGCGGCCCAGTTGATGTTGGTTTCTTCGTCGAGCCGGGCCATCAGTTCCAGCACCACGGTGACCTCCTTGCCGGCGCGCGCGGCTTCGATCAGCGCGTCCATCAGCGTCGAGCTGCTGCCGGCACGGTAGATGGTCTGCTTGATCGCCAGCACGTCCGGATCGCGCGCCGCGGCGCGCACCATGTCGACCACGGGGCCGAATGCGTCGTAAGGGTGGTGCAGCAGCAGGTCGCCGGAACGAATGCGCGCGAACAGTTCGGGCTCCGGCCCGGGCCACTGCGCTGGCGCCAGCGGCAGGTGCGGCGGGAATTGCAGCGCGCCGTCGTCGACCAGGTCGATGATCGACTGCAGCCGGGCGACGTTGACCGGGCCGTCGACCCGGTAGCAGTCCTCGGCGCGCAAGCCGTTCTCGCGCATCAGCCGCTCGAGCAGCGCCGGCGGGCAGCCGGCAGCGACCTCGAGACGCACCGCGTCGCCGTAATGGCGCGCGCGCAGTTCGCCCTGCAGCGCGGTTCGCAGGTTGGTGATTTCGTCGTCGTCGACGAACAGCTCGCTGTTGCGCGTGACGCGGAACTGGTGCACGCCGACGACCTTCAAGCCCGGGAACAGGTCGCCGGCGAAGGCCTGCATCAGCGATGACAGCAAGATGAATCCATAACGCAGGTCGCACAGCTGCGACGGCAGCGCCAGCACCCGCGGCAGGGCACGCGGGGCCTGGATGACGCCGAGGTCGACGTTGCGCCCGAACGCGTCGGTGCCTTCGAGCACCACGGCGAAGTTCAGGCTCTTGTTCAGGACTTTCGGGAAGGGATGCGCCGGATCGAGTCCGATCGGCGTCAGCACCGGCAGCACCTCGCGCTCGAAATACGCGCGCGCCCAGCGCTGCTGCGCCGGGGCCCACTGTCCGCTGGTGACGAAGCGCACGCCGATCGATTCGAGCAGGGGGTAGATCTCCCGCTGCAGCACGCGATACTTTTCGGCCACCAGCGCATGCGCGTCGTCGGCGATCAGGCGCAGCGCTTCGCCGATGCGCAGGCCGTCCGGAGTGCGCGCGTCGGGGTCGTGCTCGTCGAGGTCCTGCAGTTGCGCGACTCGGGTTTCGAAGAATTCGTCGAGGTTCGAAGCGACGATGCACAGATAGCGCAGGCGTTCCAAAGGCGGAATTGCCGGATCCTGCGCCTGCGCCAGCACCCGGCGGTTGAACGCGAGGGAGCCGAGTTCACGGTTGAGCATGCGGGGCTGCGCGGTCGGGATCATCTGGAAAGCTGCGGGCAAGGTCAACGCTATAGGATGTCGGCGTCGCATGAAATCTTGATGACAGATTCAAACGACTGTCATCAAACGGGGTTTCAATTCACATCCATGTCACTGAGCATCCAACACTTGGCGGCGGTCGACCTCGGATCCAACAGTTTTCGCATGTTGGTCGGAAAGGCCGCCGAATCGCCGCATGGCGCTCAAGTCTATCCGCTGGATTCGCTGCGCGAGCCGGTCCGCCTGGGGGCGGGGCTCGACGCGCACAAGAATTTGAGCGAAGAGTCGCAAGAACGCGCGCTCGACACCTTGAGCCGGTTCGGCGAGCGCCTGCGCCAGTTCCATCCTGAGCGGGTTCGCGCGGTGGCGACCAATGCGGTGCGGGTGGCGAAAAACGCGCCCGCGTTTCTGGCGCGCGCGCAGCGCGCGCTGGGGTTCCCGATCGAGGTCATCGCCGGGCGCGAGGAGGCCCGGCTGGTCTACATCGGCGCGGCCCATTCGGTGGCACCCGCGAGCGGCAACCGGCTGGTCGTCGACATCGGCGGCGGATCGACCGAGTTCATCATCGGCAGCGGGCTCGAACCGCGGACCATGGAATCGCTGTACATCGGTTGCGTGTCGATGAGTCGCGATTTCTTTCCGGCCGGCATCGTCGACGAGCAGCGCATGAAATCGGCCGAACTCGCTGCCAGGCGCGAGGTGCAGATCATCGCCCGCGCCTTCCGCAGGGAGGGGTGGACC
>JAJZHS010000370.1 GCA_021798395.1 Pseudomonadota bacterium | reverse complement strand
AGATTTCGAGGGTCGACACGTCGAAGGTCAGCGGAGCTGCCTGCAGCATCCGGGTCGACGGGGCCAGCGGCATGAAGCACGAGCCGCCGGCCAAGTCAGGGCGTACCAGTCGCAACACCGCGCCGTGGTCGATCGCGACCCCCTTGGGCGTGCCGGTCGACCCCGACGTGTACAGCACGTAGGCCAGTCCCGGCATCGCCGGGCTGCGCGGCAGCGCCGCGACCGCGACCGCAGCGTCCGGGTCGAGCCGCGGCATGGCGCCGAAGACGTCGGCGACGTCCGCCGGCGCCAGCACCAGCGCGGCCTGCGCATCGGCCAGCATCTGCGCCAGGCGCTCGGCCGGGTGCGACGGATCGAGCGGCAGGTAGGCAGCGCCGCAACGCAGCACCGCGAGCATCGCGGCGATGGCCTGCGGCGTGCGTCGCAGCGCGATGCCGACGACCATGCCGTCGGCGATCCCGCAGTCGAGCAGGCGCTGCTGCAGCGCGCGCGCGCCGGCGTCGAGCTCGGCGTAGCTCAGCGTGACGCCGGCGTGGCATACCGCCGGCGCGTCGCCGCGCGCGGCCAGTTGTTCGTCGAACACGCCGTGGACGGTGCCGGAAACCGGTTGCGGCGGCGGATTTCGCGCAGCCAGCCACGCGCGCTGGGCCGCGCTCATCGAATCGAGCGGCGTCGCGCCGCCCGACTCGAGCAGCTGCAAGGCACCGTGTGCGAGCGCTTCGAGTACGGCGTCGGCTTGCTGCGGGTCGAGATGGCGGCCGTCGTCGCGCAGCCGAAGCGTGCGGCCTTCGACGGTGAGCGCAGCGCCGTCGCCGTCGCCCCATTGCAGCACCGGTGCAGCCGCCTGCGCGCTGCCCCAGGTCTCGAGCAGGCGTCTCAGCGCCGTGGCAAACAGCGTGGCCGGCGCGCTGGCCAGCGATGCATCGAGCGCGCGCCGCGCATCGATCGGTATGCCCGCGGCGCAGAACAAATCCGGCCCGGATCCAGTCTCGTCGTTTTCGATCATGCCGTCAGCGGACGCGACGGGACTTGCCCGTTTCAGCCTTCGCTCCTCCCCGTACCCAGCAACCGAAACAGTCTATCGGCTGCCGCGACCGTGCGGCACCGCGCGAACCAGGGTCCGTCGCGGCGGACGCCGATCAGCTGTGGCGATCAAGCAGCGCGGCCACGAGTTCGGTGCCGGCCCGGCGTATCGCCTGCGTGTGCCGCTCGGTGAGCGACGCGACGAGCGCGCACCACGACAGCAACACGCCGACGAGCGCCGCACAGTTGAGCAGCGCCCCCGGGGTCGGCTGCGCGCGCAGCGGCAATCCGAATGCCTGCGCGCCGAGCGCGCAGATGAAGACCAGCGCCGGGAAATGGGTCAGGTAGACGGTGTAGGACATATCGGCCAGGCGGTGGTGCAGGGCTTGCAGCGGCAGCGGGCGCGGCAGCCGCGCGACCCCGGCCACCAGTGTCGCGTAGGACAGCCCGACGACGGCGTCGACCCCGAACTGGGCGGCCAGCAGCGGTGGGTGGACCACGCGGGACCACGCCATCGCGGCGGCGAAGGCGACGGCGCCCACACTCCAGTGCGGCCTCCAGCGCGTCGACTGGGTCCAGTGCCGCAGTGCCAGTCCGAGCAGCCAGATCGCGCCCCACAGCAGCATCGGCGGCGGCAGCAGTGCGGCAAGCCCCGCGGCGCCGAGGCCCAGTGCGATGCGACGCCGCGGCAGCAGCGCGGCGCCCGCGGCCAGCGCGAACAGCCAGTAGTACCACCACTCGTAGGCCAGGCTCCACAGCGGGCCGTTGCTGCCGTAGGTCGGCACCGTGATGCCTTGCAGCCCCAGCAGATTGCCGGCGAAGGTCGCCAGGGCAAGGTCGGCCGGGCGCAGGTCGGTCAAGGCCTCGACGTGCAGCACCGACTGGCCGCCGGCGTAGAGGTGCGAGGCGTCGAAGCCGTGAGAGCCGCTCCAGTCGAACAGCAGCCCGAGCAGCAGCGCCGGCACCAGCACCGTGTAGATCCGGCTGAAGCGGGCAATCGCGTAGCTGCGCAGATCGGCGCCGTCGCGCCGCCACCGCTCCAGCGTGAGGCCGCCGACCAGGTAGCCGCTGATGACGAAGAACACGACCACCGCCTGGTGGCCGAAGCCGGTGAAAAAATACAGGGCTTTGATCGCCAGGCCTGGGCGGTGGACTGCCGGCAGGTCGGCCAGGCCGAGGTTGCGCACGTGGCCGACGAGCACCAGCAGTGCGGCGACCCATCGCGAAAGGTCGAGAAAGGACGACAGGCCCGCTTTCAAGATTCGATCTCCGGCGAAGCGCTCAAGTAGAACACGAACAAGACGCGCGACGAAGCAGACAGTTCAGCAGCGCTGTCCGCATCCCCTCATTTGCGTGAAATCGTCATCTGTCAAACCGCTAATATTGTGAATTTGAATTCGCGGCCGCCAGCCGCATTCCGTCCCGAACCGCTTCGATCGATGATGCTGAGCGCAGATAACCGAATCATCATGCTGCGGCCTCCAGGTTCCCGGCGTCGTTCGATCGCGCGCGCGGGTATGCGGTGGCGGAGTGCCTGATGCGGCTGCGGCCGCGGGGCGCGTCATGAGCGGCGGTCTGCTCATCGCGCATCCCAGCGGAAACGCGAATGTGCGCAACGCCGCCGCTGGTCTGCTCGAGGCCGGCCTGCTGCGCGAATTCTGGACCGGCATCCACTGGAGCGGTGCGCTCGACGCCTGGCTGCCGCGGCGCCTGACCCGCGAGCTCGGGCGCCGTCGTTTCGACCCGTCGTTGCGGCCCTATCTGCGCCAGGC
>JAJZHS010000369.1 GCA_021798395.1 Pseudomonadota bacterium | reverse complement strand
TCGGGCAAGACGACCCAGCTGCCGAAGATCGCGCTGGCGCTGGGTCGCGGCCTGGCCGCCGGCGGCCGCGGCCTGATCGGCCACACCCAGCCGCGGCGGCTGGCCGCGGTGACGGTGGCGCGGCGCATCGCGCACGAGCTCGGCACCCCGCTGGGCGAGCACGTCGGATTCAAGGTGCGGTTCAACGAGCGCGTGCAGCCCGGCGCTTCGGTCAAGCTGATGACCGACGGCATCCTTCTCGCGGAATCGCAGCGCGACCCGCTGCTGAGGGCTTACGACACCCTGATCATCGACGAGGCGCACGAGCGCAGCCTGAACATCGACTTCCTGCTCGGCTACCTGCGCTCGATCCTGCCGCGGCGCCCCGACCTGAAGCTGGTCATCACCTCGGCGACGATCGACGCCGAGCGTTTCGCGCGGCACTTCGCGTCGAGCTCCGGCCCGGCGCCGGTGATCGAGGTCTCGGGCAGGCTGTATCCGGTGGAAATCCGCTGGCGGCCGCCGGTGCTCGACGCCGGCGACGACAAGCGCGGCGAGCGCGACCTTTTTGCCGCGATCTGCGACGCGGTCGACGAACTGTGGCGCCACGGTAGCGGCGACATCCTGGTCTTCCTGCCCGGCGAGCGCGAAATCCGCGACTGCGCCGAGGCGCTGCGCAAACACCACCTGGAGACCGCGCGCCGCGGCGTCGACATCCTTCCGCTGTACGCGCGGCTGTCGCAAGCCGAGCAGGACCGCGTGTTCGCGGACGGCGGCGGTGCGCGGCGTATCGTGCTGGCGACCAACGTCGCCGAGACCTCGCTGACCGTTCCGGGAATCCGCTACGTCATCGACAGCGGGCTGGCGCGCGTCAAGCGCTACAGCTACCGGCAGAAGGTCGAGCAGCTGCAGGTCGAGGCCGTCAGCCAGGCCGCCGCGGCGCAGCGCGCCGGGCGCTGCGGGCGGGTCGCCGACGGCATCTGCATCCGGCTGTACGACGAGGCCGACTTCGCCGCGCGGCCGCGCTTCACCGATCCGGAGATCCTGCGTTCGTCGCTGGCCGCGGTGATCCTGCGCATGCGCGCGCTGGGGCTGGCCGCGGTCGAGGACTTCCCGTTCATCGACCCGCCGGCGCGGCGCGCCGTCGCCGACGGCTACCAGTTGCTGGCCGAGCTCGGCGCGGTCGACGCGGCCAACCAACTCACCGACACCGGGCGCGCGCTGGCGCGGCTGCCGCTGGACCCGCGGCTGGGCCGCATGATCCTCGAGGCCGGGCGCCAGGGCGCGCTCGGCGAGGTGCTGATCATCGCCGCCGCGCTCGCCGTGCAGGACCCACGCGAGCGCCCGCCCGAGCGCCAGGAAGCGGCCGACGCGGCGCACCGGCGCTTCGTCGAAGGTGGCTCTGAGCTGGCCGGCTGGCTCAAGCTGTGGGCCCATTACGACGAACTGGTGGCGCACAAGAAGTCGAACCGCAAGCTGCACGAGCAGCTGCGCGCCGAATTCCTCTCGCCGCTGCGAATGCGCGAGTGGCACGACGTGCACACCCAGCTGCACGCGGTGGTCGCCGAGCACGGCTGGAAGCTCAACGACCAGCCGGCGGCCGACGCCGCGCTGCACTGCAGCCTGCTCGCCGGGCTGCTCGGCAACGTCGGCTGCAAGTCCGACGAGGGCGCACACTATCTCGGCGCGCGCGGAATCAAGTTCCTCATCCATCCGGGCTCGCCGCTGGCGCGCAAGGCCGGGCGCTGGATCATGGCGGCCGAACTGGTCGAGACCACGCGGCTGTACGCGCGCGGCATCGCGCGAATCGAGCCGCAGTGGATCGAGCGCATCGGCGCGCACCTGCTGCACAAGACCCTGCTCGAGCCGCACTGGGAGAAGACGCCGGCGCAGGTCAGCGCGTTCGAGCGCGCCACGCTGTACGGGCTGGTGGTGTACAACCAGCGCCGCGTCGACTACGGCCGCGTCGACCCGGCGGCGGCGCGCGCGCTGTTCATCCGCCACGCTCTGGTCGAAGGCGAGTGGGACTGCCGCTGGCCGTTCCTGGCCCACAACCGCCGCCTGGTGGAGCAGATCGAGGCGCTGGAGGACCGTTCCCGCCGGCGCGACCTGCTGGTCGACGAGGCGCTGATCGAGGCCTTCTACCAGCGTTTCGTTCCGGCCGAGGTTTACAGCGGCGCGACCTTCGACGCCTGGTACCGCGACGCGGTGCGCACGCAGCCGCGGCTGCTGTTCCTCGAGCGCGACGCGCTGATGCGCCACGAGGCCGCCGGCATCACCACCGAGGCGTTCCCGACCCGGTTGCGCGTCGGCGCCCTGGAGCTGGCCCTGAGCTACAGCTTCGACCCCGGAGGCGCGCGCGACGGAGTCACCGCCACGGTGCCGCTGGCGGCGCTCAACCAGCTGCCCGAGCAGCGGCTGGACTGGCTGGTTCCCGGTATGCTCGGCGACAAGATCGCCGCGCTGCTCAAGACCTTGCCGCAGAAGCTGCGCGCGCGGCTGGTGCCGCTGGCCGACACCGCGCGCGTCTTCGCCGACACCCTCGGCGCGCCGCAGCGCTATGCCCAGGGCGACCTGCTCGACGCGCTGCGCGCGCTGGTGCGCGAACGCACCGGGCTGATCCCGCGCGCCGAGGACTTCAAGCCCGACGCGCTCGGCGCCCACGTGTTGTTCAACCTGCGCGTGGTCGACGCCGACGGCCGCCAGCTGGCGATGGGGCGCAACCTGGCGCGGCTGCGCGCCGAGCTGGCCGACGCCGCGCGCGAGGCGTTCCGCGACGCGGTGCGCGGGCGCGCGCTGCCCGGCGCGGCGGCGGAGCCGAC
>JAJZHS010000044.1 GCA_021798395.1 Pseudomonadota bacterium | reverse complement strand
GAACGCGCAGCTGGCCGGTGCCGCGCTCGACACGCACGCCGCACTCGCGCCCGACACCGCGCGCTGGTTCGCCGCCGCGCTCGAGCGCCTGGGCTGGTCGGCGCGCGCCGCGCACCGCACGCTGCGCGTGGCGCGCAGCATCGCCGACCTGGCCGGAGAGGCGCAGCTGTCGCGCACCGCGCTGGCCGAGGCGATGCAGTACCGGCTCGGCGACGGCTGACGCCCTTTCGTGAAAAAGTTCATGAACGTTACAGCTTTTGCGCAGGTGCCGTCACCGGGCTCGCGCCCGGCTGCCTATAGTGGTAATTAGGGGCATGCAGACCCGAAGGAGACCGCCATGGACACCCTGACGTCGGTACGCGCGGCACCGGACCGCGCCGAGGTGATCAATATCGCCAACCGGCTGGCGCGCGAGTCGACCCAGCTCGAGACGAAGAACAGCGAACTGCTGCGCGAACTGACGCAGTCGCTCGACGGCACCCAGGCGCTGCTGTGCAACATCGTCGACCTGTACAACCCGCATCTCGGCGGCCACGGCAGGCGGGTGGCGCGGCTGGTCGTCGCGTTCGGCGAGTTTCTCAAGCTCGGCCCGGTGGCGCTGCGCACGCTGCGCGTGGCCGGCCTGTTCCACGACCTGGGCATGCTCGGGCTGAAGCGCGAACGCCTGTTCACGCCGTGGGCCCAGCTCAGCGAGACTGAACGCAACCTGATGCAATCGCACCCGGAGATCGGCGCCTCGCAGCTCGAACTGCTGCCCGGCTGGGCCTTGACCCGCGCCGCGGTCGTCGGCCATCACGAGCGCTGGGACGGCTCGGGCTTTCCGCAGCACCTGGCGCACGACGCGATCCCGCACTCGGCGCGGATGCTGTCGATCTGCGACGCCTACGACGAAATGCTGAACAAGCCGGACGACGCGCCGCGGCGCTTCACCGAGGACGAGGTGCTCAACCACCTGCGCAAGGAGCGCGGACGTCAGTTCGACCCCGATCTGATCGACCGCTTTTTCGACATGCTCGCGCTGCGCGCGCCGGGGGCCGGCGAAGTCAAGGGCGTGCTCGAGGTGGCGACCATGCTCGACGCGCTGCGCGAAGGCGTGCGGCTGAGCCGCGACGTGCACAACCGTGCGCACATGGTCCTGCTGTCCAAGGGCACGCTGCTGCGCCAGGCCCACGTGCTGCGCCTGCGCGCGCTGCGCGACGAGCACTCGGTGATCGAGCCGATCTACGTCGTTCCGGCCGCGGCCTGACGCGCGCCGCGGTTCAGGCCGCGGCCAGCGCCTGGTCGAGGTCGGCGATCAGGTCGTCGGCGTGCTCGATGCCGATCGACAGCCGCACCATGTCGACGCTCACCCCAGCGGCGGCCAGTTCGGCGTCGCCGAGCTGGCGGTGGGTGGTCGTCGCCGGGTGGCACGCCAGCGACTTGCAGTCGCCGATGTTGACCAGCCGCGTGAACAGCTTGAGCGCGTCCTGGAAGCGCGCGCCGGCCTCGCGCCCGCCGTGCAGGCCGAAGCTCAGGATTCCCGAGGCGCGCCCGCCCATCAGCCGCTGCGCGATGGCGTGTTCGGCGTGGCCGGGCAGCCCGGCGTAGCTGACCCACGCCACCTTGGCGTGGCCGCGCAGGTGCTCGGCGATGCGCAGTGCGTTGGCGCAGATGCGGTCCATGCGCAGCGGCAGGGTCTCGATTCCCTGCAGGATCAGGAACGCGTTCAACGGCGAGATCGCAGCCCCCATGTTGCGCAGCGGCACGACGCGGGCGCGGGCGATGAACGCCGCGGCGCCGAAGGTCTCGGTGTAGCTGACGCCGTGGTAGCTGACGTCGGGCTGCACCAGCAGGCCGAAACGCGCCGGCTGCGCCGCCCAGTCGAAGCGCCCGCCGTCGACGATGGCGCCGCCGACGCTGTTGCCGTGGCCGCCGAGGTACTTGGTCAGCGAATGCACCACGATGTCGGCGCCGTGGTCGAACGGGCGGCACAGGTAAGGCGACGGCACCGTGTTGTCGACGATCAGAGGCACGCCGGCGGCGTGCGCGACCGCGGCCAGCGCGGCGATGTCGGTGACGTTGCCCAGCGGGTTGCCGATCGCCTCGCAATACACCGCTTTGGTGCGCGCATCGATCCGCGCGGCGAACGCCTGCGGGTCGGACGGGTCGACGAAGCGCACTTCGATTCCCTGGCGCGGCAGGGTGTGCGCGAACAGGTTGTACGTGCCCCCGTACAGCCGGCTGCTGGAGACGATGTTGTCGCCGGATTCGGCGATGGTCTGGATCGCCGCGGTGATCGCGGCCATGCCCGACGCCATCGCCAGCGCCGCCACGCCGCCTTCGAGCGCGGCCACGCGCGCCTCGAGCACGCCGGTGGTCGGGTTCATGATCCGGGTGTAGATGTTGCCGGCGACCTTCAGGTCGAACAGGTCGGCGCCGTGCTGGGTGTCGTCGAACGCGTACGACACGGTCTGGTAGATCGGCACCGCGACGGCACGGGTGGTCGGATCGGGACTGTAGCCGGCGTGCACGGCCTGCGTTTCAAAGCGCATCGGGTTCTCCTGCAAAGGTCTCGGGTTGGTCGGTTTGGGTCGATTGTGCCTCGACCGCCGCGCGCCGCGCGGCGCTGCGCCGCGGCGCGCCGAAATAAGCCGCCGGGGTCGTCCCCAGCGCGACGCGAAAAGCCTTGATGAACGCGCTGACGCTGTCGTAACCCAGCGACAACGCGACGTGCTTGACCGCCTGCCCGGTGGCCAGCCACTCGAGCGCCTGGGTCAGCCGGGCCCATTGCCGCCAGCGCCCGAAGCTCATTCCGGTCTCGTCGACGAAGCGCCGGCTCAGGCTGCGCGCGCTGATCCCGGCGAACCGTGCCCACTGTTCGACGCGGCGCGCGCTGGCCGGGTTGGCCAGCAATGCGCGCGCCACCGCGAGCAGCCGCTCGTCCTTCGGCCACGGCAGCTGCAAAGCGTGGACGGCGCCCTGGCGCAGTTCGTCGAGCAGCACCGCGAGCATGCGCTGCTGCTGCGGTTCGAGCGCCGTGTCGAGCGGCCAGTCCAGCGCGCGCTGCATCAGCAGCGCGGCCAGCGCGTTGGCCTCGAACTGCGCCGGGCGCGCCGGAAGCCCGGCGCAGTGGCGTTCGGCGACGAAGACGCCGACTCCGGCGATGGGACCGAACGACTGTACGGAGTGCGGCATGTGCGGGGGCATCCAGCCGATGCTGCGGGGCCCCGAAATCACCCGGCCGCGCGCGGTCTCGACGGCGACCAGACCCTCGGTCAGGTGAAACAGCACGCCGCGCGGCAAGCGGTGATCGCTTCCGTCCAGCGGCGCGTCGTTGCGCACGCGCACGGCGACGACCTCGGGGCCGTCGGGGTCGTGGATGCGTCGCCGCAAGGATTCGGGAATGCCCATGGCGTAGCGGAGGCGTTCAATCGCGTTGGTCTGGCAGAATTGCGATATTAAATGGCAGGATCAAGCAACGTCGCCAACAGGCGAAACCCTACCATCCCAGTCGAACAATCAGAACAGGACCGCTCCTCATGTCACGATCGCCCGTTTCGCCGCGCGCCGGCTGGGCCGTGCTGTCCGCCGCGCTGCTCGCCGGCTGCACCACGGTGGGGCCGGATTTCAAGGCGCCGCCGCCTCCCGCGGTGACCGGATACACCGCCGGCACGAGCCCGGCGACGACCGCGTCGGCCCCGGGACCGCTGGGCAGCGCGCAGCATCTCGCCTCCGGGCGCGCGGTCGACGCGCAATGGTGGCACGCCTTCGGCAGCGCGCAACTCGACACGCTGGTGGCACGCGCGCTGCAGCACAGCCCGACGCTGGAGGCCGCGCAGGCCACGCTGCGGCAGGCGCAGCAGCTGTACGCGGCGCAGGCCGGCTCGACGCTGTACCCGACCGTCGCGGGCAAGCTCGGCGCCACCCGCGAAGGCGTCAACAGCGCGGGCCAGGGCCAGCCGGGGTCCAACCAGAACGTGTTCAGCCTGTACAACGCCGGAATCGGCGTCAGCTACAACCTGGATCTGTTCGGCGGAAACCGGCGCGCGCTCGAAGCGCTGGCCGCGCAGGCCGACTACCAGCGCTACCAGCTCGCCGGCGCCCGGCTGACGCTGGCCGCCAACGTGGTCACGACGGCGTTCGCGCAGGCCCAGGCGGCGGCCCAGCTCGCCGCGACGGAGGCGATCGCGCACGCGCAGCAACAGCAACTCGACATCACGCAGCGGCAATACGCGCTGGGCGCGACCGCGCGCACCGCGGTGCTCGCGCTGCGCACCCAGGTCGAGACCACGCGCGCGAGCCTGCCGGCGCTGCGCAACCGGCTCGAGCAGGCCGATCACCTGCTGGCGGTGCTGCTCGGCGCGCCGCCCGGCAGTGCGACGCTGCCGCATTTCGCGCTCGACGCCTTTACGCTGCCGCCCGACCTGCCGCTGGCGGTGCCGTCGGCGCTGCTGCGCCAGCGCCCCGACGTGCAGGCGTCGATGGCGCTGCTGCACGCGGCCACCGCGCAGTACGGAGTCGCGGTGGCGAACCTGTACCCGCAGATCAACCTCAGCGCGACGCTGGGCACGCAGGCGCTGACCACGGGCGCCCTGTTCGGCCCGGGCTCGGTGATCTGGAGCCTGGCCGGTTCGCTGGCGCAACCGCTGTTCAACGCCGGACTGAAGGCCGGCGCGAACGCGGCGCAAGCCAGCCTGCAGGCCGCAGGCGCGAACTACCGTCAGACCGTTCTGCAGGCCTTGCGCAACGTCGCCGACGCGCTGCGCCAGCTCGACAACGACGCCCAGGCGCTGCAGGCGCAAAACGCCGCCGACACGGCGGCGCAGGCTTCCCTGCAACTGGTGCAGCAGCAGTACCAGCTCGGCGCGGCCAGCTACCTGCAACTGCTCAGCGCGCAGCAGGCCGCGCAGCAGGCGCGGCTGGCGCTGATCGCCGCGCAGGCCGCGCGCCTGGCCGACAGCGCCGCTCTGTACCAGGCCATGGGCGGCGGACAGCTCAGCGCGGGCTGAACCGCGGCACCACCGCGACACCACGCAACAGACACACGAAGAATCGACGGGGAGTTCGATGAACAAGGGCACGACCAAACGCATGATCATCATGCTCATCATTGCCGGCGCGGTTCTCGGCGGCGTGGTGTGGTTCCAGGGATTCAAGAGCCGGATGATCGCCAAGGCCATCCTCGGGCACGCAGCGCCGCCGCAGACCGTGGCCACCACGGTGGTGCGCGCGCTGCGCTGGCAGCCGCGGATCGACGCCATCGGCGACCTGCGCGCCAGCGAGCAGGCCAGCCTCAGCGCCGAGGTCGGCGGGCTGGTCACCGCGATCCACTTCGACTCGGGCGCCAGCGTTCCCGCACACCGCGTGCTGGTGCAGCTCGACGACGCGCCGCTGCGCGCGCAGCTCGCACAGCTGCAGGCGCAGCGCACGCTGGCGGAGCAGAACCTTCGCCGCGACCGCGCCCAGTACGCCGTGCACGCCGTCAGCCGCGCTGTGGTCGACGCAGACGAAGCCAGCGTGGCGGGATTGCGCGCGCAAATCCAGGCGCAACGCGCGCTGATCGCGCAAAAGCGCATCGAGGCTCCGTTCGGCGGCCGCCTCGGCCTGCGCCACGTCGACCTCGGCCAGTACCTGGCGCCCGGCGTCGCGGTGGTCTCGCTGCAAAGGCTGGATCCGATGGAGGTCGATTTCTCGATCCCGCAAAGCCAGGCCGATCGCGTGCGCGTGGGCATGGCCGCGCAGCTGCGCACCAGCGCCGCGCCCGGCAAGACGTTCGCCGCACGGGTGATCGCGATCGAACCGCAGATCGACACCGCCACCCGCAACCTGACGGTGCGCGCGCGGGTGCCGAACCCGCACGACCTGCTGCTTCCCGGAGCCTTCGCCAGCGTGCGCATCGACGACGGCGCGCCGCGCGACTACCTCACGCTGCCGAACGCCGCCATCGCGTACAACCCGTACGGCGCCACGGTGTTCGTGGTCAAGGACGAGGGCCGCGGCGCCGACGGCAAGCCCCGGCTGGTCGCCGAACAGCGCTTCGTCACCACCGGCCCGACGCGCGGCGACCAGGTCGCGGTGCTCAAGGGCCTGAAGGCCGGTGAAACCGTGGTCACCGCCGGCCAGCTCAAGCTGCGCAACGGCTCGACGCTGCTCATCAACAACAGCGTGCAGCCGTCCGACGAGGCCCACCCGCACGTGCCCAACTCCTGACCCGCCGCCAGGGGTCTACGCGCATGAACAAGAAATTCACCGATATCTTCATCGAGCGGCCGGTTCTCGCCACCGTGATCAGTCTCGTGATCCTGGTGCTGGGGCTGCGCTCGGCCGGGCTGCTGCCGGTGCTGCAGTTCCCCTACACCGAGAACGCGGTCGTCACCGTGACCACCGCGTACCCGGGAGCCGACGCCAACCTGGTCGCCAGTTTCATCACCACGCCGCTGGAAAACGTCATCGCGCAGGCCAACGGCATCGACTACATGACCTCCAGCAGCGTGCAGGGGGTCAGCACCATCACCGTCAACCTGCGTCTGAACTACGACCCGGACAAGGCGCTGACCGAGATCACCAGCAAGGTCGACTCGGTGCTCAACCAGTTGCCGCCGCAGTCGCAGAAGCCCGTGCTGTCGGTTTCGATCGGGCAGACCATTGACGCCATGTACATCGGCTTCTACAGCAAGGTGCTGAAGCCGAACCAGATCACCGATTACATCACCCGCACCGTGCAGCCCAAGCTGCAGGCGGTCGACGGGGTGCAGACCGCCGAAATCCTCGGCGCGAAGAACTTCGCGCTGCGCGCCTGGCTCGACCCGGACAAGCTCGCCGCGTACGGACTGACGGCAGCCGACGTCTACAACGCGCTGGCGGCGAACAACTACCTGGCCGCGATCGGCAACTCCAAGGGCCAGATGGTCCAGATCAACCTGGCCGCGAACACCGATCTGAAATCGCTCGACGGCTTCCGCAACCTGATCGTCAAGTCGGTGGGAGGCCGCGTGGTGCGGCTGAAGGACGTCGCCCAGGTCTCGCTGGGTTCTGACGACTACGACACCCAGGTCGCGTTCGACGGCAAATCGTCGGTCTTCGTCGGCATCCAGGTCGCCCCAGGAGCCAACCTGCTCGACGTCGTGGCGCGGGTGCGCAAGGTCTTCCCCGACATCCAGGCGCAGCTGCCGGCCGGGCTGACCGGAACCATCGTCTACGACTCGACCAAATTCGTCAACTCGTCGATCGACGAGGTCATCAAGACGCTGATCGAGGCCATCCTGATCGTCACCGTCGTCGTCTTCGTCTTCCTCGGCTCGCTGCGCTCTGTGCTGATCCCGCTGATCGCGATCCCGCTGTCGATCGTCGGCAGTTTCACGGTCATGCTGGCGCTGGGCTACTCGATCAATCTGCTCACCCTGCTGGCCATCGTGCTGGCCATCGGGCTGGTGGTCGACGACGCCATCATCGTGGTCGAGAACATCAGCCGCCACCTCGAGGAAGGCATGGCGCGCAAGGACGCCGCGCTGCGCGCGGCGCGCGAGCTGGCCAACCCGATCCTGGCCATGACCATCGTGCTGATCGCGGTCTACGTGCCGATCGGCTTCATGAGCGGACTGACCGGTGCGCTGTTCACCGAGTTCGCCTTCACCCTGGTCGGCACTGTCGTCATTTCGGCAATCATCGCGCTGACGCTGTCGCCGATGCTGTGTTCGCGGCTGCTCAAGGCGCCCGATCCGTCCAGCAGCAGCTGGCAGGACCGGCTGGTGCTGTTCCTCGATCGCAGCTTCGACCGCCTGCGCCAGCGCTACGAGCGCGCGCTGCACGGCTCGCTGAACCATGTGCCGGTGGTCGCGGTGATGGCGGTGATCATCCTCGGCTCGATCTACTACCTGTACACCACGTCGACCTCGGAGCTGGCGCCGCAGGAGGACCAGGGGGTGCTGATCTCGGTCGCGTTCAACAACCCGACCGCGACCGTCGAGCAGCGCGGCCTGTACATGCGTCAGATCTACGACGTGTACAAGGGCCACCCCGAGACCGACCACGTGTTCCAGCTGAATTCGCCCACGCAGGTCATCGGCGGCATGGTGCTCAAGCCGTGGGACCAGCGCACGCGCACCGCGACGCAGTTGCAGCCCATCGTGCAGGCGCAGCTCAACCACATCGCGGGCTCGCAGATCGCGGTGTTCCAGCCGCCGCCGCTGCCCGGCGCGCGCGGCCTGCCGATCCAGTTCGTGCTCACCACCAGCGAACCGTTCAGCAAGCTGTACCAGGTCTCGCAGCAGTTCCTGCAGGCCGCGCTGAAGACCGGCAAGTTCATCTTCCTGCAGTCCGACCTGCGCATCGACCTGCCGCAGACGCGGCTGGAGATCGACCGCAACATGGCCGCGCAGCTCGGGCTGAACATGCAGCAGATCGGCTCGGCGCTGACCGCCATGCTCGGCGGCGGCTACGTCAATTTCTTCGATCTCGACGGGCGCGCGTACAAGGTCATCCCGCAGGTCGCGCGCGCCAGCCGGCTCAACCCGGCGCAGCTGCGCAACTACTACCTGCGCACCAGCAGCGGCGCGATGGTTCCGCTGTCGACCGTCGTGCACCTGAAGACGACCGTGCAGCCGGAGACGATCAACCACTTCCAGCAGGCCAACTCGGCGACCATCCAGGGCGTGGCGCTTCCCGGAATCGCCGAGAACCAGGCGCTGGGCGCGCTGCAGAACCTGGCCAAACGGACTCTGCCGTCCGGCTACAGCTACGACTACGCAGGTCCGACGCGGCAGTTCGTGCAGGAATCGGGAGGCCTGCTGCTGACCTTCGGTTTCGCGCTGGTGATCATTTTCCTGGCCCTGGCGGCGCAGTTCGAAAGCTTCCGCGACCCGATCATCATTCTGGTCTCGGTTCCGATGGCGATTTCGGGCGCGCTGCTGTTCATCAACCTGGGCGTCGGACACGCGACCTTGAACATCTACACCGAGGTCGGTCTGGTGACGTTGATCGGATTGATCTCGAAACACGGCATCCTGATCGTCGAGTTCGCCAACAACCTGCAGCGCACCGGGCGGACCAAGCGCGAAGCCGTCGAGCACGCCGCGGCGCTGCGGCTGCGCCCGATCCTGATGACCACCGGCGCCATGGTGCTGGGCGTCATGCCGCTGATCTTCGCCAGCGGCGCAGGCGCCGAAAGCCGCTACAACATGGGGCTGGTGATCGCCACCGGGCTGGCCATCGGAACCCTGTTCACGCTGTTCGTCGTTCCGGCGATGTACATGCTGCTGGGCGCCGACCACAGCCACGAGGCGCGCGCGCGGGCGCTGCAGGAGTCCGAGGCGCACGACACGCTGGCGCACCCGGAGCACGCCGGCAACACGCAAGCCTGAGCGCGCTTCGCCCCCCCCGCGGCGCGGGGGGGCGAAGCGCGACGCGGTCGTCCCGCGTCAGACCAGGCGCGACGCGCGCGGCACCGCGCGCAGTTCGCGGCCGCTGCGCCGCTCCCAGTCCTGCGCCTGGTCGTCGCCGACCGGGCCGACGTGGAAATAGCGCGCCTGCGGGTGCGCCAGGTAGAAACCGGCGACGCTGGCCGCAGGCTGCATCGCCCAGTGTTCGGTCAGCGCCATGCCGATGGCGTCGGCCTGCAGCAGCGCGAACATGTCGGCCTTCACCGAATGCTCCGGGCACGCCGGGTAGCCCGGAGCCGGGCGAATGCCGCGGTACTCCTCGCGGATCAGTTGCGCGTTGTCGAGCCGCTCGCCTGCGGCGTAGCCCCACAGGTCGGTGCGCACGCGGCGGTGCAGCCATTCGGCGGCGGCTTCGGCCAGGCGGTCGGCCAGCGCCTTGAGCAGGATCGCGCTGTAGTCGTCGTGGGCGTCGACGTAGGCCTGCGCCCGCGCCTCGGCACCGGCCACGCTGACGGCGAACAGCCCGACGTGGTCGGCGGCGACGCCGCGCGGAGCGACGAAATCGGCCAGCGCCAGGTTCGGCCGGCGCACGCCGTCGACCACCGGGCGTTCGCTCTGCTGGCGCAGTCCGTACCAGGTCATCGCCAGCTGCGCGCGGCCGGCGTCTGCGTACAGCTCAATGTCGTCGTCGCGCACGCTGTTGGCCGGGTACAGGCCGACCGCGGCGTGCGCCTGCAGCCAGCGGCCGTCGAGGATCTTCTTCAGCATCGCGTGCGCGTCGGCGTGCACCTGGCGCGCCTGCGCGCCGACCACAGCGTCGTCGAGAATGGCCGGGAACGCGCCGGCCAGGTCCCAGGTCTGGAAGAACGGACCCCAGTCGATGCAGGCGACGAGTTCGGCCAGGTCGATGTTGCGGAACAGCCGTCGGCCGATGAACGACGGCGCCGGAGCGACGCCTTCGGGCCAGTCGATGCGCAGCCGGTTGGCGCGTGCCGCGTCGAGCCCGATGAGCTTGACCGCCTGCTTGGCCGCGTGCTGTGCGCGCACCCGGTCGTAGTCGGCGCGCAGTTCCTCGACGAACGCGGCGGACTGCTCCGACAGCAGGCTCTGCGCGACGCCGACGCTGCGCGAGGCGTCGGGCACGTAGACCACCGGTCCCGAGTAGTGCGGCGCGATCTTCACCGCGGTATGCACCCGGCTGGTGGTCGCGCCGCCGATCAGCAGCGGGATGCGGCGTTCGCGGAAATACGCGTCGCGTTCCATCTCGGCTGCGACGTGCTGCATTTCCTCC
Source organism: Pseudomonadota bacterium (assembly GCA_021798395.1). Taxonomy (GTDB): domain Bacteria; phylum Pseudomonadota; class Gammaproteobacteria; order Burkholderiales; family Burkholderiaceae_C; genus Thiomonas_A. Next base: position 899 of record JAJZHS010000044.1, on the reverse strand, counting down.
AGGCTCGGCGTGATCAGCCCGGACAACCCGACCGCGTCGGCTCCCTCGGCCTTGGCCCGCGCCAGAATGTCCTGGCACGGCACCATCACGCCCATGTTGACGACGTCGAAGTTGTTGCACTGCAGGACCACCGAGACGATGTTCTTGCCGATGTCGTGCACGTCGCCCTTGACCGTGGCCAGCACCAGCTTGCCACGCGCGCGGGCCTCGCCTCCGGCGCGCTGCTTGGCCTCCTCGATGAACGGAATCAGGTGGGCGACCGACTGCTTCATCACCCGTGCGCTCTTGACCACTTGCGGCAGGAACATCTTGCCCTGGCCGAACAGGTCGCCGACGACGTTCATGCCGTCCATCAGCGGGCCCTCGATGACCGCCAGCGGATGCCGCCCCTGCGCGGCGTAGTCCTGGCGCAGTTCCTCGGTGTCGGCGTCGATGAACTCGGTGATGCCGTGCACCAGGGCGTGGCTCAGCCGCGCCTGCGGCGGCTGCTCGCGCCAGGCGGCGCGCGCGCCGTCGTCGCGCACGCGGCCCTTGAGGCCCTCGGCCAGCGCCACCAGGCGCTCGCCGGCGTCGGCCCGGCGGTCGAGCACGACGTCCTCGACGGCGTCGCGCAAGGCCGGCTCGAGCTCGTCGTAGACGCCGATCTGGCCGGCGTTGACGATGCCCATGTCGAGCCCGGCACGGATCGCGTGGTACAGGAACACCGTATGAATGGCTTCGCGCACCGCGTCGTTGCCGCGGAACGAGAAGCTGACGTTGCTGACCCCGCCCGACACCTTGGCGCCGGGCAGCTCGGCCTTGATCCAGCGCGTGGCCTCGATGAAGTCGACCGCGTAGTGGTCGTGCTCGGCGATGCCGGTGGCGATGCCGAAGATGTTCGGGTCGAAGATGCTGTCCTC
>JAJZHS010000368.1 GCA_021798395.1 Pseudomonadota bacterium | reverse complement strand
TGCGCGGTGCTGGTCGCGTACGACAAGCAAAGCCCCGACATCGCGCAAGGCGTCGACGCCGCGCACGACGACAACCTCGACCAGGGCGCAGGAGACCAGGGGCTGATGTTCGGCTACGCCTGCGACGAGACTCCCGAGCTGATGCCCGCGCCGATCTACTACGCGCATCGGCTGGTCGAGCGGCAGAGCCAGCTGCGCCGCGACGGCCGGCTGGCGTGGCTGCGTCCGGACGCGAAAAGCCAGATCACGTTCCGCTACCAGGACGGGCGTCCGGTGGCGATCGACACCGTGGTGCTGTCGACCCAGCACGCGCCCGACGTCGACATGGCGATGCTGCGCGAAGCGGTGATCGAGGAGATCATCAAGCCGGTGCTGCCGCCCGAGTTCATGCGCGGCAAGGTCAAGTACCTGATCAACCCGACCGGGCGTTTCGTCGTCGGCGGCCCGCAGGGCGACTGCGGCCTGACCGGGCGCAAGATCATCGTCGACACCTATGGCGGCGCCGCGCCGCACGGCGGCGGCGCGTTCTCGGGCAAGGATCCGAGCAAGGTCGATCGCTCGGCCGCGTACGCCGCGCGCTACGTGGCGAAGAACATCGTCGCCGCCGGGCTGGCGAAGAAGTGTCTGGTGCAGATCTCCTACGCCATCGGCGTGGCGCAGCCGACCAGCATCATGGTGACCACGCAGGGCACCGGGGTGATCGACGACGCCGCGCTCGAGCAACTTGTGCGGCGGCATTTCGACCTGCGGCCCAAGGGCATCGTGCAGATGCTCGACCTGCTGCGCCCGATCTACGCCAAGAGCGCGGCGTACGGGCATTTCGGTCGCGACGAACCCGAGTTCAGCTGGGAGGCCGCCGACAAGGTCGAGGTGCTGCGCGCCGAAGCCGGCGTGCTGCGCGCGACCGAAACGGCCTGAGCCGGCGCGGCGCTTCGCGCATTGCCGGTGCCGCAGGGGCAAGAAGCGTGCGCGGGCGCTTCGCACGTGGGGAACACGCGGGTAAAATACGCCGCTTCCCGAGGAGCGTTGCAACGCACCGCGTCGTCGCACGACGGCAGCGGTCGCCAGGCTCGGGGATTCGGGGCGGCGCCGTGGGCGCCGCCGCAGGCAACCGCGCTCACCCTAACCGTGCCGTGCACGGCGATGCGGTGATGCATCCCGGGCCGGCCGCAGTTCACGGAGCTTGACATGAACGCAGTGGTCCGACCGGACGCCATTCCCGACTTCGTCGTCGCCGACATCGGCCTGGCCGATTGGGGCCGGCGCGAAATCCGCATCGCCGAAACCGAAATGCCCGGGCTGATGGCGATCCGCGACGAATACGCCGCGTCGCAGCCGCTGCGCGGCGCGCGCATCAGCGGCAGCCTGCACATGACCATCCAGACCGCGGTGCTGATCGAGACCCTGCAGGCGCTCGGCGCCGAAGTGCGCTGGGCGTCGTGCAACATCTTCTCGACGCAGGACCACGCCGCGGCCGCGATCGCAGCCGGCGGCACGCCGGTGTACGCGGTCAAGGGCGAATCGCTGGAAGATTACTGGACGTACACCCACCACATCTTCGAATGGCCCGATGGCGGCTGCTCGAACATGATCCTGGACGACGGAGGCGACGCCACGCTGCTGCTGCACCTGGGCGCGCGCGCCGAGGCCGACGCCGCGGTGCTGAACAATCCGACCAGCGACGAGGAGCGGGTTCTGTTCGCCGCCATCCGCGCCCGCCTGGCGCTGGATCCGCGCTGGTACTCGACGCGGCTGGCGAAGGTCCAGGGCGTGACCGAGGAAACGACCACCGGGGTGCACCGGCTGTACCAGATGCACGCGCGCGGCGAACTGAAGTTCCCGGCGATCAACGTCAACGACAGCGTGACCAAGAGCAAGTTCGACAACCTGTACGGATGCCGCGAGAGCCTGGTCGACGGCATCAAGCGCGCCACCGACGTCATGGTGGCGGGCAAGATCGCGGTGGTGTGCGGCTACGGCGACGTCGGCAAGGGATCGGCGCAGGCGCTGCGCGCGCTGTCGGCGCAGGTATGGGTGACCGAGATCGACCCGATCTGCGCGCTGCAGGCGGCGATGGAAGGCTACCGCGTGGTGACCATGGACGAGGCGTGCAGCCAGGCCGACATCTTCGTCACCGCCACCGGCAACTACCACGTCATCCGCCACGAGCACATGGCGCGCATGAAGGACCAGGCGATCGTCTGCAACATCGGCCACTTCGACAACGAAATCGACGTCGCCAGCCTCGAGCGCTACCAGTGGGAAGAGATCAAGCCCCAGGTCGACCACGTCATCTTCCCGGACGGCAAGCGCATCATCCTGCTGGCCAAGGGCCGGCTGGTCAACCTGGGTTGCGCCACCGGCCATCCGAGCTATGTGATGAGCTCGAGCTTCGCCAACCAGACCATCGCGCAGATCGAACTGTTCACCCGGCGGCAGGACTATCCGGTCGGCGTCTACACCCTGCCCAAGCATCTGGACGAGAAAGTCGCGCGCCTGCAGCTGAAGAAGCTCAACGCCAAGCTCACCGAACTCACCGACCAGCAGGCCGCGTACATCGGCGTGTCGAAGGAAGGTCCGTACAAGTCCGACCATTACAGGTATTGAGGGCCCCCCTGAGCGGCCGGGGGCGACCCCGGCCGCATCCCCCCCGAGGGGGGACTGCTCGCCCCCTTGGGGCGGCCCTGCGGGCGCTCGCAGGCCGAGCTGGCACGGGCTACACGCCCCGGATTTCTGCGTCAGGCGGGGACCTGGACGGTTGCACGCGCCGGCGCGCGTGATGGCGGGTTAGAGGGGAGACATGGTGCATCAGGTGGA
>JAJZHS010000043.1 GCA_021798395.1 Pseudomonadota bacterium | reverse complement strand
CAGGTCGTAGACGCGCACCGCCGGATGCGCCCAGTCGATCCTGCCGTCCTCGGGGCGGCGGCCGCCGAAATAGCTGCCGCGTTCGAGCGCGTTGCGCCGCCTGGGGACCTCGCCGCGCAACAGCGCCGGCAGCACCCCGGCAAGCGCGATCTCGGCAGCCACGGTGACCTTGTCGAACACCTCGCGCGCGGTGTCGTCGGGCAGGATCGGAACGGCCTGCTGCGCGACGATGTCGCCGGCGTCGGGCTTGGCCTGCATCAGGTGCAGCGTGGCACCGGTCTCGCGCTCGCCGTGCAGCACGGCCCAGTTCACCGGAGCGCGGCCGCGGTACTTCGGCAGCAGCGAGCCGTGCATGTTCAGCGCCGCGATGCGCGCCGCGGCGAGGACGCGCTCGGGCAGCATGCGCCGGAAATAGAACGAGAACACGTAGTCGGGGGCGATCGCGACGACGCGTTGCAGCTGGGCCTCGCTGAGCGCCTGGTCGACCAGTTCGACCGCAATGTCGTGCTCGGCTGCCACCGCGGCGACGCTGTCGAACCAGATGGTCTCGGCCGGGTCGTCGGCGTGGGTGAACACCCGCGCGACGTCGACCCCGGCGGCCAGCAGAGTGCGCAGCGCGCGCGCACCGACGCTGTGGTAGGCGAAGACAACCGCGCGCATGGCTGTCTCAGGAGGCGGCGCCGGTGTCGTCGAGCAGCGCCTGCACGACGTAGCGCGGGCGGCCGCGGACCTGCTCGTAGATGCGGCCGACGTATTCGCCGAGCAGACCGATGCTGAACAGCAGCACGCCGAGCAGGCAGAAGGTGATGGCGAACAGCGTGAACACGCCCTGTACCTGCGAGCCGAACAGCACGCGCTCGATCATCAGCAACACGAACAGCGCGCCCGAGGCCAGCGCCAGCGCGATGCCGAGGAACGACATGAACTGCAGCGGGATCAGCGAGAAACCGGTCACCAGGTCGAAGTTCAGCCGCACCAGCTTGAACAGCGAGTACTTCGAGATGCCGGCGGCGCGCTCCTCGTGCGCGACCTCGATTTCGGTCGGGCGCATGGAGAAGGTGTAGGCCAGCGCCGGCACGAAGGTGTTGACTTCGTGGCAGCGGTTGATGGTGTCGACGACGTCGCGGCCGTAGGCGCGCAGCATGCAGCCCTGGTCGGTCATGCGCACGTGGGTGATTCGCTCGCGCAGCACGTTCATCCAGCGGCTGGCGTGGCGGCGGAACCAGGTGTCCTGGCGCTGGCGGCGGATGGTGCCGACGTAGTCGTAGCCCTCGCGCATCCTGGCCAGCAGGCGGCCGATTTCCTCGGGCGGGTTCTGCAGGTCGGCGTCGAGCGTGACGACCACCTCGCCGCGGGTGTGCTCGAAGCCGGCCAGGATCGCCATGTGCTGGCCGTAGTTGCCGTTGAACAGGATGACGCGGGTGACGTCGGGGCGGGCCTTCTGCTGCTGCGCCAGCATGGCCGCCGAGGCGTCGCGGCTGCCGTCGTTGACGAAGATGACCTCGTAGCGCTCGCCCAGCGCGTCGAGCGCCGGATACAGGCGCGCGAACAGCGCCGGCAGGCCGTCCTGCTCGTTGTACACCGGGATGACGACCGACAGCGCCGGTCCTGCATGCGTATTCATAGGCCGCATTGTCGCAGCACGGCATCCAGCGCGTCGGCGACGCGGCCGACGTCGGTATCGCGCATGCCCGGGAAAAGTGGCAGCGTCAGGGTGCCGGCGCCGACGCGCTCGGCGTGCGGGAAGTCGCCAGGCTTCCAGCCCTGCGCGCGGTACAGGGTGAACAGGTGCATCGCCGGGTAGTGCACGCCGCTGCCGATGCCGCGTTCCTTCAGCCCCTGCATCACCGCGGGGCGCGCGACCGATTCGGGCAGCACGATCTGGAACATGTGCCAGTTGCCGTCGGCGAAATCGCGCACCGGCAGCCGCACGCCGCGCGCCGGCAGGCCGAGCGCGTCGAGCGCCACGCAGTACGCCTGCGCCAGCGCGCGCCGGCGCGCGTTGAAGGCGTCGACCTGCCGCAGCTGGCCCCAGCCGACACGCGCGGCGACATCGGTCAGGTTGGCCTTGGTGCCCAGCACGTCGACGTCCATGCCGTCGGCGCCGAAGCGGCGCACGCCCTGCAGCCGCAGACGCTCGGCCAGCGCGGGGTCGGCGTCGTCGGGCAGCACCAGGCAGCCGCCCTCGATGCTGGTGGCGTTCTTGTTCGGATGGAAGCTGAACGAGGCGAAGTCGCCGAAACTGCCGATGCGCCGGCCGCGCCAGCTGCTGCCGATGGCCTGCGCCGCGTCCTCGACCACGCGCAGACCGTGGCGCTGCGCGATCGCGTACAGCGCGTCGAGGTCGCACGGCAGCCCGGCCAGGTGCACCGGCAGCAGCGCCTTGGTGCGCGCGGTGATCGCCGCCTCGACCAGCCGGCTGTCGAGATTGCGCGTGACCGGGTCGATGTCGACGAACACCGGGCGCGCGCCGACCGCCAGCACCACGTTGGCGGTGGCGACCCACGACATCGGCGTGGTGATGACTTCGTCGCCGGGCCCGACGCCGAGCATGCGCAACGCGACTTCCATGGTCACCGTGCCGGAGGCGAAGGTGCGCACCGTGCGGCCGCCGAAATACTCCGACAGCGCGGCCTCGAAACGCGCGTTCCAGGGCCCGGTGGTGATCCAGCCCGAGCGCAGGACCTCGACCACGCCGGCGATCGTCTCCTCGTCGAGCGAGGGACGGGTGAACGGCAGGAAATCCGGCTCCGACATCGACGCTCTCCTTCAGGAACGGGCCACGATGACGACGCCGACGATGATCACCGCGATGCCGAGAAGCTTCTGCACCGTCATCGCCTCGCCGAACAGCCACCAGGCGGCGAACGCGGTGACCACATAGCCCAGCGACAGCATCGGGTAGGCGATCGAAACCTGCACCCGGGTCAGGGCGAGGATCCACACCACCACCGACACCGCGTAGCAGCCCAGGCCGAGCAGGATTTGCCACTGCAGCGCGAAATGCAGCCCGGCGCGCCAGATGTTGCCGGCGGTGAAGGCGAACTGGCCGGCGGTTTCGGCGCCGGCCTTGATCAGCAGCTGGGCGCAGGCGTTGAGCAGCACGCCGGCGAGCACCAGGGCGAAAGCAATGAGGGTCATGGTCGGGACGGAGTCGAAGGCGCCGACGCGTTCCACGCCGGCGGCAACGCGGCCTGCGCGGCGCGTGCGGCGGCGCCGTAGTCCTGGTCGGGGCGGGCGATCACGGTGTAGCGCGGGGTGCGGTCGATGACGCGCAGCGCAACGTCGCGCGCACGCAGGCGCCGCAGGTCGCCGGTGGGCAGGAACGCCAGCGGCAGGCGGTCGTGCGCCCAGCGCCGGGCGAAGGCCTGCAGCGTGGCCACGCGGCGCTGCGGCGCCTGCGCCATGCCGAACGCCAGTTCGCCTTCGTAGACCACCACCGTGGTTTCCCGGCGCAGGTAGAACGGCAAGGTCTGGTCGTAGGTCAACACGCTGTAGAACGGCTGGTGCGGGTGCAGCCACGGCCGGATCGCAGCCACCACGTCGCGCGTCGATGCGGTGCGGCCGAGGATCTGGAAACTCTGCAGCGCGACGGTGAAGCCCGCGCCGAAACCGATCGCCACCGCCAGCACCGCGGCGCCGCGACGCCCGGCGCCTTCCCAGTGCCAGGCCAGCAGGCTGCCGCACAGGCCCAGCGCGGCGGTCAGCTCCAGCCAGTCGCCCCAGGCGCGGTACAGCGCGGCCGGGGTCAGCGCATTGCCGGCGCGCCACAGCTGGGTCAGTCCGGCCGCCGCGAGCAGGCAGCCCAGCGCCAGCGCCAGCAGCGGGCGGCGCAGCGCGCCGCGCGGCAGCGCGTCGAGGTGGCGGCCCAGCAGCAGCGCCAGCGCCGGGAACATCGGCAGGATGTACGACGGAAGTTTCGAGTGCGACGCGCTGAAGAACACGAAAATGAACACGCTCCAGACCAGCAGCACGCGGTCGGGGTTGAAGCGCGTCGGCGCGGCGCGTCGCGCGCGCCACAGCGCGGTCGGCAGCCAGCCGACCCACGGCAGGCTGCCCAGCAGCAGGATCGGCACGAAGTAGTACCAGGGTCCGGGACGCGACAGGGCAGGAGTCAGGAACCGGGTGAATTGCTGGTAGACGAAGAAGAAATCGAAGAATTCCGGGTTGTTTCGCTGCACCAGCACGAACCACGGCGCGGCCACGAGGGTGAACAGCGTCAGGCCGCCGATCAGGTGCACGCGTGTCCACAGCTTCCAGTCGCGCTGCCAGGCCGAGTACAGCAGCAGGGTCATGCCGGGGAACGCCAGGCCGATCAGCCCCTTCGACAGCACGGCCAGCGCCATCGACACCCAGCACAGCGCCATCCAGCGGCGCCGCGCACCGGGCGAGGCCCCGTCGCGCTGGGCGAGCAGGAAGCTGAACAGGCTTGAAGCCAGCGTCGCCGCCACGCCCATGTCCAAGGTGTTGATGTGGCCCAGGCCGACCCAGTAGAGGAAGCTGGCCAGAACCGCTGCCGCGTACAGCCCGATGCGCGCGCCGTACACCACGCGGCCGGCGTACCAGGCGAAGACGATGGTCAGGAACCCGGTCAGCGCGGTCCACAGCCTGGCCTGCCAGGTACCGACGCCGAAGGCGCTGTACGTCGCAGCGGTCGCCCAGTACTGCAGCGGGGGCTTTTCGAAATACTTGAAGCCGTCGAGCCGCGGCGTGATCCAGTCGCCGCTGACGAGCATTTCGCGCGGGATCTCGGCGTAGCGCCCTTCGTCGGTCGGAACCAGGTCGCGCCAGCCCAGCAGCGCGAACCAGAGGACGACGAGCAGCGCGCACAGGGCGAACAGCAATCGGCGCGAAACGGGCGTGTCGTCGGCGGAGGAGGAATTCACGCGGGAAAGGAAGTGCATGCGAAGTGCAGGCGCCTCGGCGCGACGTGCCGGGCGCGGGTCAACCCGACATTCTAGGACCATCGCCAGATCTGCAGGCGTCGCCGGGTTCGGCGCGCGCCGCGCGCAGCTTCATCGAAATGCCATATGCGTCCGCAAGAATATGTATCGCGCTGTGTCATGCACGCCCTTCGCAAGGCACGCGCAACAACGCACAATGGCCCTCCCAGGAACCGATCCATGCCCAACAAAGTGTCCATGCTCGCAGGACTCGTCGCCGTCAGCGCGCTGACCCTGGCCGCCTGCGGCGGCAGTTCAGGCGACTTGCTGATCAACGGCACGCCGTACGCCCAAGCCTCCGCCTTTTCGACCGCCACGCCGATCAAGCACCTGGTCGTCATTTATGGCGAGAACGTGTCGTTCGACCACTACTTCGGCAGCTACCCCGACGCGACCAATCCGGCAGGCGAGCCGGCGTTCACCGCCCTGGCCGGGACGCCCGGAGTCGACGGCCTTGCCGGCGCCTTGCTCACCAGCAATCCGAACTTCACCAACGCGAAGAACGGCACCGGCGCGTCGAACCCCTTCCGCCTGGATCGCACCCAGGCCTTCACCGCCGACCAGAACCACGCCTACACCGCCGAGCAGCAGGCCTACGACGGCGGCGCCGCCGACCTGTTCCCGCTATATACCGGCCACGCCACATCCGGCGGCAGCGGCGCGTTCGGCACCACCGGCCAGGTCATGGGCTACTACGACGGCAACACCGTGACCGCGATGTGGAACTATGCCCAGCACGATGCGATGAGCGACGACGCGTACACCGACACCTACGGGCCGTCGACCCCGGGCGCGCTGGAAGCGGTGTCGGGACAGACCGGCGGCGTGCAGATTGTCGCCACGACGAAAAAGCCGTTCACCCTTGCCGCGTACTCGTACTACATCGCCGACGGCCAGGGCGGCGAAACCCTGATCAACGACGTCGACCCCGGTTACGACAGCTGCTCGAGCGCGACCGACCAGGTGATGATGAGCGGGCAGAACATCGGCGACTTGCTCAATGCGAGAAACATTTCCTGGGGCGGCTTCATGGGCGGCTTCGACCTGGGTACGACCAACGCCAACGGAACGACCGGCTGCAAGCGCTCGACCTATTCGGCCACCGTGGCGCAGAGCGTGACCGACTATATCCCGCACCACAACTGGTTCCAGTACTACAAGAGCACGTCGAACCCGACCCATGCCCGTCCGTCGTCGACGCTGGCGATCGGCCACACCCTCGAGCTCGACGACCGCACCGTCGATCCGGCCAACCACCAGTACGGCCTGAACGACTTCGTCGCCGCGGTCAAGGCGGGCGATTTCCCGGCGGTCAGCTACATCAAGATGCCGGCGTACCAGGACGGCCACGCCGGGTACTCCGATCCGCTCGACGAGCAGGCCGGCGTGGTCACGCTGATCAACTTCCTCGAGCAGCAGCCCGACTGGAGCAGCACCGCGGTGCTCATCACCTGGGACGATTCGGACGGCTGGTACGACCACAAGTTCACGCCAGTGACCAATCCGTCGTTCGACGCCCAGGCCGACCAGCTCGACGGCGCCGGCGTCTGCGGCAGCGGCACGCCGCTGCCCGGCCCGAGCAGCAGCGGCAAGCCGGTCAACGGCCGCTGCGGTCCGGGCACGCGGATTCCGTTCCTCGTCATCTCGCCCTGGGCCAAGACCAACTACGTCAGTCACGTGCCCATCAGCCAGGCGTCGATCGTTCGCTTCATCGAAGACAACTGGCTGGGCGGCCAACGCCTCGGGGGCGGTGCGTTCGACGCCACGGCGGGGTCTTTGATGGATCTGTTCGACTTCAGCGGCAAGGGCAATGCCCCGCCGGTGTACCTGGATCCGGCCCAGGGCACGGTGCTGAGCGCGCCGCCCAGCGGAAGCGCCAACCCGAGCTTCCTCTGATGCGCGTGCGGCGCCGCTGGGGGCTCGCGCTGTCCGTGCCGCTGGCGCTGATCGTCGGTGGCGCCGCCTGGGTCGGCATCAGCGCACGCGCGCTGGGGCTGCCCGCGCGGCAGGTGTTGCGCCAGCCGTGGCGCGCGACGCTGCTGTCGCTGGGGATCAATCCGGCGCCGGTGGTGCTGCGCGTGCCGCCGGCGCAGCCGCTGACGGCGATGGCGCAGCTCGGCCGCGCGCTGTTCTACGACCGCGCCTTGTCGGCATCCGGGCGCATGTCGTGCGCTTCATGCCACGACCCGGCCACCGGCTACGGCCCGCCGCCGGGCAGCGGCGCGGTGATGTTCGGCGGCCCCGCGCTGCGCACGCCCGGCCTGCGTCCGCCGCCGTCGCTGGCCTATCTGTACCGCAGGCTGCCGTTCTCCATCGGTCCCGACAACGAGCAGAACGAAATCACCCTGGCCGCGCAGCTGCTGCACGCCGCCGGGCCCCATCCCCGTGCGCTCAAGAGTGCGGCCGATCCGACTGCGGCGGCGGCCAACCTGGTGCCGCAGGGCGGACTGTTCTGGGATGGTCGCGTCGACAGCCTGCAGGCGCAGGCCGACGGGCCGTTGTTCAACCCGGCCGAAATGGACGCCGGCAGCCCGCAGCGGGTGGCCGCGATCGTGCGCGCCGACCCGGTGCTGGCGCCGCAGTTCCGCCGGCTGTTCGGTGCGCGCATCTTCGACGATGCGCAGCGCACGGTATCGGAGGCGCTGTTCGCCATCGCCCGCTACCAGATCGAGGACCCGAGCTTTCACGCCTTCGATAGCAAGTACGACGCCTGGCTGCAAGGCAGGGCAAGGCTGAACCGGCAGCAGATGCGCGGCTATCTGGCGTTCATCGACCCGCGGCGCGGCAATTGCGCCGCCTGCCACCTCGCCGCGCCGGGCCGCGACGGACTGCCGCCGCTGTTCACCGACGCGCAGTACGAGGCGCTGGGCGTGCCGCGCAATCCGGCGATCGCGGCCGACCGCGACCCGGCGTTCCACGATCTCGGCCTGTGCGGACCGGTGCGCCAGGACCTGCGGACGCAGCAGCGCTATTGCGGCATGTTCCTGACGCCGACGCTGCGCAACGTGGCGCGGCGCCCGGTGTTCTTCCACAACGGCGTCTACCACGACCTGCGGCAGGTGCTGGCGTTCTACGACTTCCGCGACACGGAGCCGCAGCGCATCTACCCGCGCGATGCGCAAGGCCGGGTGCTGCGCTTCAATGACCTGCCGGCGGCAGATCGTGCCAATGTCGATTCGGCCGACGCGCCGTTCGACCGCCAGCGTGGCCAGCCGTCGGCGATGAGCGCGCGCGACCGGCGCGACATCATCGCCTTCCTGCGCACCCTGAACGACGGCTGGCACCGGCCGCGGTAGGTGAGTGTTGCCCCCCGAGGCGCTGCGCGCCACCCCCCGAGGGGGGCACCGCGGCTTCGGAGCGGCCGTGCGCCGCGGTGGGTGAGTGCCCCCCGAGGCGCTGCGCGCCACCCCCCCGAGGGGGGCACACCGCGGCTTCGGGCGGCCGTGCGCCGCGGTGGGTTCACGAAGCGCCCGCCGCGCTGTCGTGGAGATGCGCGCGTGAGGCGTGGATGCGCGCGCGCAAGGCGTCGCGCAGCCGGGCCGGGTCTGCGACGCTGAGCAGCACCACGCAGCCCGACCGCGTCGTCAGGCGAACGACGTCGTCCGTCGTGATCCAGACGAAGGCGCGGGAGCCGTTGCCGGTGCGGAACCAGCCGGATCGCAGGCCGGGCAACGCCACGCCGTTGGTCCGCAGCGTCAGCGCCGACGCCGGCGTCTTCGACAGGCGAATGATCGCGACATCGGGTTCGAATTCCTGCCACGCGATCGACTTCGAATAGAAGGTCGAACGGACTTCAATGCCGCGCGGCGACAGTTGCAGGGTATGACGACACATCGCCGCGGCGAGGGCGCCAGTCGCGATGGCCGAAACCGCGACGACCACCCATTGCGCCGAGCCCTGAAAGCGTCCGGAGATGCGCCATCCGGCCAAAACGATCAGGCATGGGATCAAAAAAGCCACGACAAAGAGCAGCAGATAGGCCTTGCCGGGAGCTTGGTAGAGCGCTATTCGATCCATTGCGGGCCCCACCTAGTTGAGTTGAGCTGAATTGAGCGCAAGCGACTTGATGGTGCTTAGCGCAACTTCCCACGCGGAATCATCAAATTTTACAAGGCTAAGCTGCCGCGCCGCCTTCAACACCGCTGCAACTTCGTCGGTAATAAGCTGGCGCGTAGCTTCGAGCGCCAACGCGTCGTTTTTCAGCGCTGCGGCAATATTCGCGATCATGTGTGTGTCGCGCACGCGTGACGGATCGAGATTGAACGCTGGCCACCGCACCCCATTCGACGGCCTGGATTCTTGGAGCGGGCTACCGTTCGCGGCGGCGGCTACCGAGACCGCGGCGGAAACGTACGTTCCAGCCAAGATGGTGACGGTGACGTTGGTGGCAACCGAGACGTAGACCACCGCGAGCGCAGAAATCGCCACCGGAACGTTGACGAGAACCGCGCCCTCCATGATCTGCGCAAGATCGCGGCCGATGACTGTTCGCAAAAGCTCTGGTGAGGCCAGAAGTCTTTGAATGGAATCGATGCCGAGCGGCATGGCGGCGGATTCAATGATGCCCGGGTGCCGATGCAGCTTTTGTGTGAGGATATTGAGCGCGCGATTTGTCATGGCAGCTGAAGGTCCGCGCGGTTTCAGGCCGAACGGCTCCAGTGCGCTCAAGAACTGAAGGTAATCGCTTCGGAGGGCGGCGTTGATGACGGCATCGTGGCAAATGGCGCGGAAAGTCAGGAATTCAGGTGCCTGCATGTCGAAAATTCTGGAATCTATTCCGCGCGCTTCCAGATATTCCTTCGGCTGATCGGCAAAGAATTGTCTTTCGAAAGAATCGTCAAGCAGGATTGGCCAGAATTTACTCAGGGCGTAGAGGGCTTCGGTTGCGTGTTTCGCCATGGGTAGTTCGTTAACGTCGAGCCGCAACAACGGGCGCTGGGTATTGTCTGCGCCCGTCGCGATACTGCCCGGTGTCCCATAAATGCTGGATCCATGTTGAGCCTTCGGTGCCGCAAGGCTTCCCGCAAGAATACTGATGACCTTTCTTCGTTTCATTCCTGCCTCGTCGTGGCTGCAGCATGCGTATCGATACGATTGGAAGCGCGCAATCCGGCAAATGCCTTGCCCAGTTCAAATCTGGCCAGGACATCCGGGGCGAAATCCTGAGCGCGCGTCGCAATGGCCTCACGGATGATCGGATTTTGATGCATGATCGCGCATGCTTCGCAAATATGCCGTACGTTTTTGAGTTCGTCGTCGATCGATGTGCCAAAAAGCTTCCGAAGAATGGTTCCGGGGCCGTCGACGTGCAGCCATATTTTGAGGAAGTCGGTGGAGGCGCGCTCAAATATTTCCGCCATCGAGTTCTCGTGCAGATTGCCGATTTTTAATTCCGGGATGTGTTCGAAGGTTAATCCGCAGCATGCTGAGAGTTGTGCGGTGGGCGTGACGACTAGATTGTTGAAAATCTGCTTGCATCCGCTGGTCAGGCCTTTCAATCCGATCGGATTGCCGCGGCTCCTATAGTCTTCGTGAAATGGCATCCAGCTATTCGTCTGCAACGTGAAATTTCGTGCTGGATCAGCTAGCGCTCGCCGTATTATTTCGCTTTCCGCAATCGCATCGACGCAGCGCGACGTGGAAGAGTCTGCTTCGACGGTCAAGAGGGTCGGTATGTGATGTGTGAGCAAGGCATCGACGGCATTTTCAATGCACTTGAGGTCAACCCATTTCTGATGATCCGAGCCGGAACTTATGTTGATTTCCGTCAACCCACATTCCAGGAGACGGGACACGGTGCGATTGGCTGTTGCCTTGGTCCGTCCCCAGAAAGCATTGGTGACGCAACGGGTTTTCAACCCGTGGCGATTTGCATGGCGGATCGCCCCGTATAGGTGCCGACCTAGCAGGAAGGGTTCGCCGCCACTGAAGACGATAAGTTTCAAATCGGGAAATGTTGATTTGGCCTCGTCGATATAGCGTGCGATGTCTTGGTGCGGTAGCGACGTTGGGATGCTGGGGTTCGATTCGAAACAGCACTGGGCGCAAGCGGCGGTGCAGCGGTATGTCGGCAGAATGGTTAAAGTGGTGGGTTTTATGTCGATTGGGGCATGGGAATAAGCGTTGGTCGCCATGGTATTTTGGGTGGGGTGATTGTTGCGTCCCTGTGCTTGGCGTGGCTGGCGTTATTTTGCATTGGTTGAGGATGTTGAAAATGCATGAGAAATTTAGCGCGAGAGTCGTCGTCGTGCAAGGAAACGCGCATGCGCTATAGGCGTACGGACGAAGACCCTTCTTGGTGAATTTGTAATTAGGATTTGTGCTTCGAACGGTTTGGCGTATTAGTTTTTTGGCCCTATTTTTGATGGGGTGAATAACGGGATGGGCCATTTCGAAACCTGCGATCAATGACTGGGGCGGAGTCGGTGGTTCGGAGCGGCCGTGCGCCGCGGTGGGTGAGTGCCCCCCGAGGCGCTGCGCGCCACCCCCCCGAGGGGGGCACCGCGGCTTCGGAGCGGCCGTGCGCCGCGGTGGGTGAGTGCCCCCTGAGGCGCTGCGCGCCACCCCCCCGAGGGGGGCACCGCGGCTTCGGGCGGCCGTGCGCCGCGGTGGGTGTGGGCCCCCT
>JAJZHS010000367.1 GCA_021798395.1 Pseudomonadota bacterium | reverse complement strand
GGCTCGACCCCCTTGTCGTCCAGACGTTGGAGCATGCGCGCCGAAATCGTCGACACCCGGTCGAAACGCCGCAACAGCCAACGCTCGAAGCCCAGCGCAGCGGCACGCAGCGCACGACCGCGCAACAGGCCGAGCTCGAACGCTGCATCGACCTCGAAGTCCTGCACGTGCAGCCATGCTGCCGCGCCGCTGAGGCGGGCCACCAGCAAGGCCTGCGGCGCGCAGCCGAGGGCGGGTTCGACGACCCAGACCACATGCGGGCGCCAGCCGAGCTGCGCGAGCATGGCCGGCAGGCTCGACAGCACGAAACTGGCCAGATGCAGCACGCGCCGGATCCCGGTGGGGCGTGGCGGCACCCACAGCGGGCAGCGCACGACGGTCAGACGCCCGTCTCCAGCCACCGCGGGGCGCTCGATGCGAGGGCGCAGCCGGGGCCAGCCCGCGGCAACCCGCCATTGCGGGTAGTACGGCGGTGCAGTGACGACGCGAACCTGATGCCCTCGCGACGCAAGCCACGCGGCCATCTCACCGGTGTAGCGACCGATCCCGGTGAGCTCGGGCGAAAAATTGATGCCGTGCATGAGGATGCGCATCAGCGACCCCGCCGCGGTTCGCTGCGGGCCTCGAGTTCGCGCGTCTTCAGCACGATCATGTACTCGTAAATCGACTGCAGCAGCGCATAGTGGAAGCCGGCCCGGCCATCGAGAAAGCCGCGCTTGAAAACGTATAGCAGCACGAATTTCAGCAGCGGTCGCGCTGGGAGGCGATAGAACAGTTCCTTCTGGTTTTCGCGGCGGACGTGGAAGTCGCGCGCGAGGAAAGCCTTGGCCAACGAGAAGGCCCGTCGATGTTCGCGGTCGTCCGCGATCTGGCAGGCCTCGAAGCTGCTGTAACTGTTGTGCCGCTCGAGCCAGTGGCCGATGCCCTTGCTGAACGGGAAATGATCGAGGGCGCCGCCGACCAGGCCGATCGGACCGTCGGCGATCGACACCGGATTGACCAGACGCTCGTAGCGCATGCGCTCGGGTCGGAACAGCCTGAGATAATACGGCGAAGCCTGGACATGCTTGAGCCAGGTGCCGAGAAAGTGGTCGCGGCGACGCACGCGGAACGCGACGCTGTCGCCCGGCGCCGCCGCGGCGGCGCGTACCGCCGCGACGAGCTCCGGCGTCATGCGCTCGTCGGCGTCGATGTAGAACACCCAGGGGTGACGGAACTCGATGTGGCGCAGGCCCCAATTCTGGTGCGACGACCAGTTGTCGAAGGCGCGCTGCACGACGTGCGCACCGGCCGCGCGCGCGATCTCCACCGTGCGATCGGTGCTCAACGAGTCGTAGACGTGCACGTCGTCGGACCACGCCACCGACGCCAGGCAGCCCGGCAGGTCCTGTTCTTCGTTGCGCGTCAGGATCAGCACCGAGACGCCACTCATCGCCCACCTCCCGCGTCGTCGCCGATGCGCCGCGTTTTCACGCGCCGCGCCGGCACGCCGACGTAGACGCCCGCGCGCTCCAGATCGCGCGTGGCCACGCTGCCCAGCCCGAGCACGGCGTAATCGTCCAGGCGCACCCCGGGCAGCACAGTGGCGCGGGCCGCCACCCAGGCGTAGGCGCCGAGCGAAATCGGCGCCGAGCGCAGCGGGAAGGCCGGATCGTCGATATCGTGCGTCGCGCCACAGAGATAGGCCTGCTGCGACACGATCGCGTGCGAGCCGAGTTCCACCCGACTGGGGTTGTAGATCACCGCGCCGTCGGCGATCGTCGCCGCATCGGCGCAGTCCAGATTCCACGGCGCCCAGATTTCAGCCTTGGGGTAGATGTGGCAGCCGCGTCCGACGCGGGCACCGAACGCGCGCAGCAACAGGCGACGCCAGCCGAACAAGGGCCGCGGCGACGGCCTGAACAGCAGCGCCGCGACCACGTTCCACAACAGTCGGGCCAGGCGGTTGCGCAGCGGGAAAGCCGCTCGCTGGTAGGGATCGGGATCGGTCATCACGTGGACGGGTCCTGTTGCAGCAAGGCCGCGAAACGCGCCGCGAAAGCCGGCATGCCGAAGCGCGCAGCGAACGAGGCGGCAGCGCGCTCGCGCATCGCGTCGCGCCGCTCGCGCGGCAGCGCCAGCCAGTCACGCAGCAGGCGCGATGTCCCGGCGACATCATCGGGGGCCACCATGCCGGCGCCGTCGTCGAGCACTTCACGCCAGATGTTGACCTTGTCGGACAGCAGCACCGGCACACCGCAGGCCAGCGCCTCGGCGACGACGACACCGAAGTTCTCCTGGTGGGACGGCAACACGAAGACGTCGGCGGCAAGATACGCCCCCCACTTCAGATCGCCTTCGATCAGGCCCGTGAAGCACACTCTCGATTCGAGGCCGTGGCCGCGCACACGCGCCCGCAACGCGGCCTCCCAGCCGATCTGATCGGGGCCGGCCAACACCAGATCGATGTCGGCATGCTCGCCGCACTGCTCGGCAAAGGCGTCGATCAGCAGGTCGCAGGCCTTCTTCGGATGCAGGCGACCGACGAACAGCAACAAGCGCCGTCCGCTCAGAGCCGGGAAGGCCTTGAGAAAGGCTTCGCGCTGCGCTTTCGCGTCGCCCGTCACCGGGGCCGCACCGAACCCCACCACCATCTCGCGGCAGCGATACAGCCAGAACGATTGCCGCGCCTGCCGGCGCTCCTCCTCGCACGTGAACAGCACGCCACGCGCGTCGCGCAGCACCGGGTACTGGCCCCAGGGCCAGTACAGCCATTTCTTCAGGTGCTTGAGCGGATGGCGCCGCTTGAACCAGGGGTCGAGCATGCCGTGGGGGAAGACGTAATAAGGTGTCGCGC
>JAJZHS010000042.1 GCA_021798395.1 Pseudomonadota bacterium | reverse complement strand
CGCCGGCGGCGCCGTCGTCGGCCGACTCCGCGCCCGCCGCGGCCCAGTCCGGCGCGCCACAGGCCGCTCCCGACGGGCAGGCCATGGCCGGAGCGGGCCAGGTGCCGTTGCGCACCCAGCAGGCGCTGCAGGTGTACGCGGGCATGCAGGCGCAAGGCCAGGCCAACGCGAGCAACGCGGCGCAGCTGCCGGCGCAGCTGCACGCGCTGGTGCAGCAGCAACTCTCCACCCTGGCGCAGGGCGCCATGGTCTGGGTCGGCCAGGTCTGGCCGGGGCAGGACATGCAGTGGCGCATCGAGCGGGAGCAGCAGCAGGCCGAACCCGACTCCGACGGCGACGATGCGCAAGGCGCGCGCGGCTGGACCTCGGTGCTGCGACTCGAACTGCCGCGGCTGGGGACGCTGGTCGCCACCGTGCACCTCGGCGCCGATCAGCATGTGCGCATGCACCTGCAGCATGACGCGCAGGTCGCGGCGGCGTTGCACGCGCGGCGCGACGCGCTGCGCACCGCGGTGCAGGCGGCCGGGCTGCGGCTCGACGAAATCGCCTTGCAGCCTGCGGGCTCCGGAGCCGTGCGATGAGCGATGCGCCGCCGCCGAGGCCGCGCGAGGCCGTCGCGCTGCAGTACCGGGAAGGCGAATCCGGGTCGGCGCCGCAGGTCGTGGCCAAGGGGCGCGGCGCGATCGCCGAGGCGATCATCGCACGCGCCCGGGAAGCGGGCGTTTACGTGCACGAATCGCCGCAACTCGTGCAACTGCTGATGAACGTCGACCTCGACGCGCAGATTCCTCCGGCGCTGTATGTCGCGGTCGCCGAATTGCTGGCCTGGTTGTGGCGCATCGAGCAGGGCGACGCAGCGGCGCCGCCGTTGCCGCCGGCCGGCGGTGCCCCGCGCTGAGCGACGGCGCGGCGCGGTTGTTGCGCTGTCGCTGAGTCGGTTGCCGGGTTGCCGGTCGGCGCTTACCATCGGGCGGCTACGATTGGACACATGGACCTGACCGAGCTCAAAGCGCGCAACGCACGGATTCACGCCGAGCTGCAGGACGGCCGCCGGCCCATGCCCTCGCCCAGCGCGGTGGCGCTGCAGCTGATGCAGGCGGTCGAGCGGCGCGACGTGGGCGTGTTCGAAGTGTGCCGGATCGCCAGGGCCGATCCGCTGCTCGTGGCCAGGACGGTGCAGATGGCGAATTCGGCGCTGTACTCCGGGCTGCGCCCGACGGCGGCGATGGAAGACGCCGTGATGCGCATCGGCGTGTCCGCGCTCGCGCGTCTCGCCGTGGGACTGAGCCTGGTGCACGCGGTGCCGCGCTGGGGCGGCGGTTTCGACCTCGGCGCCTATTGGCGGCAGGCCTTGACGCAGGCGCTGGCGCTGCAGCATCTGGCGCGCCGGCAGCGCAATTTGCCCGCGTCGGAGGCCTTCAGCCTCGGCCTGCTGGCCGACGTCGGGCAACTGGGCATGGTCGCGGCATTCGGCGACGAGGCCGATGCCGACGCCGCCGCGCAACGCGCGCGCTGGGGCTTCGACGCCTTCCAGGCCAGCGCGGCGCTGCTCGAGGCGTGGTCGTTTCCGGCTTCGCTGTGGCTGTCGACGCTGCCCGAGGCGTGCGACGGCGGCGCCGGCGGCGCGCGCGTCGGCGAACTGGCGCTGATGGTCGCACTCGCGCGCGCGATGGCCGCGGCGCTGTACGCCGGGCCGGCCCACGACCTGTCGGCGCTGTGCCTGCTGGGCACGCGCATCGGACTCGACGCCGACGCGCTGGGCGGCGTGCTCGAGCAGGTGCGGGGCGAACTTCCGGCGATGGCCGCCCTGCTCGAACTGACGCTGCCCGCAGCCCAGGCCGACGCCGAATTCGATCGCCTGCGGCAATCGCTGAGCACCCTGCCGCCGAGCGACGACGGTGCCGGCGGCGGCGCGCTGCTGCTGATCGCGCCGACCGCGGCCAACGACGCGCTGCGCCGGGCCCTGAGCGATGCGGGGGTGCGGCTGAGTGCGGCGGGCAGCGCCACGCAGGGAATGGAGTTGCTGCGCACCCAGCGCCCGGACGTGCTGATCGTCGACGCCGACATGCCCGGGGTCGATGCATTGGCCTTGTGCCGGCAGCAGCGGGCCGAACGCGGTGCCGGGCTGTTCATCGTGCTGGTGGGCGCGCAGTGCGTGGGCGACGGCGTGACGCGGGCGATCGACGCCGGCGCCAACGACGCCCTGGGCGCGCCGATCGAGCACAAGCTGCTGCTGGGCAAGGTCAGGTTGGGCGAGCGCACGGTGCGGCTGATCGGCGCGCTCGAGCGCGAACGCAGCGATGCGCGCGGGCAGCAGCGCGAACTCGTGCGGGCGAACGCCGATCTGCGCACCGCAGCGCTGAGCGACGAGCTGACCGGGCTGCCGAACCGGCGCGCGCTCGACGCGTTCCTGCGCGGCGCCGCGACCGATGCATTGCGCGGGGGCAGGCCGTTGAGCTGCGTGCTGATCGATCTGGACCATTTCAAGCGCGTCAACGACGAGCTCGGCCACGATGCCGGCGACCGCGCGCTGTGCGGAGTCGCCCGCATCCTGCAGGCGCAGGTCCGCGCCAGCGACATGCTGGCGCGCTGGGGTGGCGAGGAGCTGCTGGTGGTCTGCCCGGGCGCCGACATCGACGCGGCAGCCCGATTGGCCGAGCGCATGCGGGTCGCGGTCGAGCGCCTGCGCGGCGAATTGCCGTCGCTGACCTTGTCGGCCGGCGTCGCGCAGGCCGGCGCGGACGGAATCGAGGCCATGCTGCACGCGGCCGATGCAGCGCTGCTGCGGGCCAAGCGCGCCGGGCGCAACCGCGTCGACCGTGCCGGAGCAGATCCCGGGGCGCAGCCTCAGGCGACCAGATAGGCGATGAACACCCCGGCGTCCTGCGCGCCGCGCTGCCCTGGGCGGCACAGTTTGACGCGATACGCGCGCGGCGCGGCGTCGGCGCGCGTGGTGTCGCGCAGCAGCACCTCGGCGCCGGAGGTCAATTGCGCCTCCAGCGAAATGGTCAGCGATTCGCCGCGCTCGTATTCCTGCAGCAGCGCCGCGTCGATCCAGCTGCCGTCGGCCAGGCGCAGTTGCAGGCCGACCGGGACCTTCTGCACCCACAGCGCGTCGAGCAGCTGGTTCACGCGCCGCGCGGCGTAGCTCCACGGCCCGCGGCCGGGGCGCATCGCCTCCTCGACCGGTTCGCGCTGGCCCTGGTTGGCCAGGCCGACGAGCCGCGCCAGTTCCTGGTGCCAGTGGTCGTGCCACATGCGCAAGTCGTCGAGGGTGTCGGCCATTCCGGGCAGGTTGACGAAGCGCAGCCAGGTGCCCAGTTCGCAGGCCAGCGAACTCGCGGCGTGGCCCGGATCGCCGAAATCGGTCACGCCGTCGAGGATTTCCTGCAGGTGCCGCTTGGCGCGCAGCCGCTCGCGGGCCCAGGTGTCGGCGACTTCGTAGTAGCTCTTGGCCTGCTGGTCGCCGATCATCGGCAGCAGCACGGTGCGCCGATCGGCTTCACCGGAGTCGGCGAAGGCGCTGCGGTCGACCGATCCGAAGCGCCGCGCCAGCCAGCGCGGCAACCAGCGGCGCCAGCCCGAGGGAGGAGATTTCGCGTGCATGGGCCCAAGCATACGCAATCGCCGCCCCGGGCGGAGGATCAGACGAAAGCGAAGCGCATCGCGCCCCAGTGGCGTCCGCCGACGGCGACCGGGCGCGCCAGTTCGCGCATGATCTCTCCGGTATCGCGCGAGTAGACCTGCAGCAGGAACGGCTCCTGATTGCGCGCCGAGGTGATTCCCACCGGGTCGTTGAACAGGCGCATCGAGCGGTTGCCGATCAGATCCTTCTTCGGATCGCCCGTCAGCGGGTGGTCGTACACCGAGTTGTGCGCGGCCGCGTAGCCGTTGCGGTCGACCAGAAGGACGTATTTGTAGCGATCCGACAGCGCCAGGTAGCGGTCCTGGATGGGCTGGATCTCGCGCTTGATCCACGCCGTGAAACGGGTCGTGTACTTGCGCGGGTCGGTGTTTTCCACCGGAACGTAATTCTCGTCGAAGAGCTCGTCGGGGCCGAGTTCGCCGCCGTCGAGCGCGCGCTGCAGCCGCTGCTGGATTTCGGCGCTGACGTCCTCGAGGTGGCCCAGCACCACGCTGGCTTCGGAGTCGGTGCGAAACAGCGTCGCCGATTCGAACAGTCGCTGGCTCTTGAGCAGGGCCTGGTCGAGCGATTCGGTCACGTTGGCCGCCGCGTGCACCATTTCGTCGGCCTCGCCGCGCACCTTCAGCGCCATGGCGTTGAAGTCCTGGTCGAGGGCGCGCTGACGGTCGGACTGGCGCGCCAGGTCGCCGGTCACCGAGTTGGCCATTTTCGCCACGTTGGTGACGCCTCCGGCGATGTCGCCGAAATGCGCAGCGATCTTCAGCACCCGCTGCTGGCTCGTCTCCATGTGCGCGCTGAAACGCTCGGTGCTCTGGCCGACCCCGCGCAAGGTCTTTTCGATGGCGCCGACCGCGTCGCCGATGCTGACCACCGACTTCTCGGTGGTTTGCGCCAGTTTGCGGATTTCCTCGGCGACCACCGCAAAGCCGCGTCCGGCCTCGCCCACCCGTGCCGCCTCGATGTTCGCGTTCAGCGACAGCAGGTTGGTCTTTTGCGCGATGTCGCGGATCACGCTCATGTGCTGCACGACGCCGACGAATTGTTGCTGCAGCGCCGCGATCTCGGCCCGGTTCTGGCCGTTTTGCGCGACGAGTTCGTTGAACATCTCGCGCACCGAGTCGCTTTGCGCGGAGCCGTCTCCGGCCAGCCGGTCGATGCGCCCGGCCTCGGCGTCGACCTGTTGCAACTGCCGCAGCAGGTTCTCGGTCTGCTCGACGATGCCGCGCAGTTCCTCGCCGACCGAAGCGAGGCGCGAGGCCTGTTCGGATGCCTGTTGCTGGCCCTGGGCCAGAGCGGCCTTCGACGCGAAGCGGATTCGCGCGATGGCGTACGCCACTTCGGTGGCGCCGTCGGTGACCTGGTCGACGAAGCGGCGCTGCATCTCGAACAACGTCCGCTCGGCGGCAGGAAGCAGCGCGACGCGCTCGGCGCGCAGGTCCAGCGGCCGGATTTGCAGCCAGGCGTCAAGCGTCTGGGGTGAGGTCTTGTCCATGGTCGGCTGCGTCCTCGTGTTTTATATTGTTCTGGAGTTCTGTATCGTGAACGGCAAAAGCGGCGTGCCCGAGGTCACTCGGCGCGCGCGCGCGCGGCGATCGCCCGGCGGATCGCTCCGCCGAGTTCCTCGGCGACGAACTTGGCCACGTAGCCCTCGGCGCCGACGTTGCGCGCGTGGTCCTCGTTGGCCTGCCCGGTCAGCGACGAATGGATCACCACCGGGATGCGCTTGAGCCGCTCGTCCTCCTTGATCCGGCGCGTCAGCGTGAAACCGTCCATCTCGGGCATTTCCAGATCGGTCAGCACCGCGGCCACCCGCTCGTCGGCGCGCCGGCCTTCGGCCTTGGCCTCCTGCGCCAGGTTCTGCAGCTTGTCCCACGCCTCCTTGCCGGTCTTGGCCATCACGTACGGCACGTCGAGCGCCTGCAGAACCTTCTCGATCTGGCTGCGCGCCACGAACGAGTCGTCGGCGGCCACGATCACGCTGCCCGGCGGCAGCTGCAGCTGCTGCCCAAGATGCTTGGTGTTGACCTCCGGCACCCGCGACGGCAAGACGTCGCGCAGAACCTTCTCCACGTCGAGCACCAGCGCCAGCCTGGACTTTTCGCTGTCGGCGTCGAGCCGCGCGATGCTCGTGACCATGCCGCCGACCGCGTTGGCCTCGGCCGACAGCACCCGGCTCCAGTCCAGCCGCGTGATCTCCTCGACCTCCTCGACCGCAAACCCCTGCACCGAGCGCTCGTACTCGCTGACGATCAGGATGTTCAGCGCCGTCGCCTTGCAGCCGACCACCGCGGGCAGGTCGATCACCGGAACGATCTGGCCGCGGATGTTGGCCACCCCCAGCACGTGCTGCGGAGCACCGGGCATGGCCGTGATCGGAGGCATGACCAGCGCCTCGCGCACCTTGAACACATTGATGCCGAAGATCTCGCGCCGCCCGCCGGCCTCCTCGCCGAGCCGGAACAGGAGCAGCTCGAACTTGTTGGTTCCGGCCAGCCGCGAGCGCTCGTCGACTTCCTGCAGAATTGATGGCATCGTGGACTCCGCCTGCGCTAGGCGCGCGCCAGGAGTTGCTCCGAAAGCGCCTGCACGCGCTTTTCCGTTTCCAGCAGCTGCGCCGCCAGGCGCGGCACGCGGTCGCGCTGCCCGTCGTGCGCGGCTTGCAGCAATTCGCGCGCGGTGCGATGCAACTGCGCGTGCGGCGCCGCGATTTCGACGAATGGCTGCGACGCGCCGAACAGGCGCAGGCCATGCGTCGCGTACCAGGTACCGAGAACGCAATGCTGCTCGTCCTCGAGTTCGTCCGCGCGCAACCGCGGCGGGTTCTGGTCGGCCTCGCCCAACGCGCGGACCACGAAATTGCGATGGTCCTCCTCGGCCGATTTGAGCAGCATGCGCGTGGCGATGTCCTGCATCGCACCGACCTGCCGCTCGAGTTTGCCGACCACGGCTTCGACCTTGCCCAGCTGGCGCGCCGACTGGGTGCTGCTGGACTGGATCGCACCCGAAGCGTCGGCGATGGCGTCGATGCCGCTGCCGATGCTGCCGGTGGCGTCTTGCACCCGCCGCGCCAGATTGCGCACCTCGTCGGCGACCACGGCGAAACCGCGCCCGGCCTCACCGGCGCGTGCAGCTTCGATCGCAGCGTTGAGCGCCAGCAGGTTGGTCTGGTACGAGATCTCGCGGATGGTCTGCACCAGGTTGCTGATCGCTCCGACATTCGCCGTCAGCCCGTCGACGCTTTTCACGTTGCCTTGCACGAACTCGTCGACCTCGCGCATCGCGGTGTCGACGTCGTGCATCGACGAGGCCACTTCGGCCCCCGCGTCGAGCAGCGATTCGAGGGCTGCCTTCAAGCGCTCGTTGAGCTTCACCGTCTCGCGCCGCGCCGAAATGTTGCGCAGGCTGGCGTGCAGTGCCAGAGCCTGGCCGCTGTCGTCCCGGATCGCGGTCACCATGAGCGAGAACAGGAACGACCCGAGCTCGCGATGGCGCGTCAGCTGCGGCGCGCGGCCCTGCACGACGTCGGCGAGCAGCGCCGAGGCGTCGCCTCCGCCGACGACGAGGTCGAGCGGCTGGCCGACGACGGTGCGCGCATCGACGCCGCCGAGCTGGTCCCGGAAGGTCGCCGAAAAGCGCTCGAAGGTCCTGCACGCAGCTTGATTGGCCCATTCGATGCGCATGCCCGCTGCGGGCTGGGCCAGCAGATCCAGGGTTTCCAGGCCATCCAGGGCCTGGGCCAGCAGACGTTGTGCTTGAGGTTCCATGAGATCGCTGTCGTTGGATGTCGGCAAGCCTGCTCCGGCTAGCGCGCGACCGCGCTGCCGACGTCGAGCTGGTCGAACCAGTCGATGAAGCGCGCGACGTTCTTGCCGGTGTAGATCGCGCCGTGCTGCGGGCACAGGAAGTCGATCTGAAGCTTCGACACGCGCTCGCACCAGTTGCGCTTGGCCGCGTTGCTCGGCATCCAGCGGCGATGGAAGAACTCGGCGTGCTTGATGTGCGCGTCGAACGCCGCCGGGGTTTCGATCTCGCGGCGGTCGACGAACGCGGCGTGCCCGGGAGGCAGCAGCGCGGCGCCGACGTCGCCGCTGAACAGCACCTTGGCAGTCGGGTCGTAGAGGTGGAAGTTCGCCGACGAATGCAGATAGTGCGCCGGGATCACCTGGATGCGTGCGGTGCCGAGCAGGATTTCGCCGCCTTCGTCAGGCAGGCCCTGGATGTCCGCGTCCAAGGCCCCATAGTGCCGGATGAAGCCGACCCAGAGCTTCGACGTGTACCACTTGATTTTGGGGTTGCACGTACTCCAGAGTGTCAGACTCGACGCGATGTCCGGATCCTGGTGGCTGACGAACGCGGCCTCGAGCGTCGACGGCGCGACCAGATCGGACAGCGCCGAGAACACCTGCGGGAAGATTTCGAAACCGCCCGGATCGCACAGCAGGGTGTGGCCGCCGACCTGCACCGCGTACACGTTCGAATCGACGACGCGGGCTTCTTCCTGGTCGAAGACGACGAACCAGTCGTGACCGTCCTGCGAAAAAAACTTGTGGCCTTTCATAACAGTGCTTTCTCGATGTTTTCGACGTAGTTGTGAAGCATGTCGCGAACCAGGATCACGGCGCGGTCCATGTCCGTCGAGACCTGAGCCAGCGCGAACTGGCCATCGCCCTTCAGCGACGCTTCGATGCGCCCGTTGACCACGACGTATTCCAGTTCGGCGACGACGCTGTCGAAGCGCTCGAGCGCCTGGCGCAAGCGGTCGCTGGAGCGCCGCATCTGCTCGACGTGCGTCGATCGGCGCTGCGCGCTCTGCTCCAGGGTCGAGCGGGCCGCGCCCGCGCCACGCGCGGCGAGCTTGTCGACGATCTGGCTTTCGCGCAGCGAATGCATGAAGCCCGACATCAGAGGCTGGATGGCGCCGCGCACGTCCGCGGCGGCGTCCTGCATGCGCTGCGCGCCTTCGCGGAACGACTGCGCGACCACGCCGTAGCCGGCCAGCTGCTTGCCGTGGCGCTTGACCAGCACCTGCGCGTTGAGCGCCTTGCGGTCGATTTCGCGCAAGCGCGTTCTCAGTTCGGTTTGAAACGCAAACGTCGCATCGGCGATTCTGATGAAGTTCTCGCGCAGCTCCAGCAGCGACTGGCCGCCCGCGTCCGGCGGCGTGTTCGGTTCGGTGCGCATGGCTGTGGCG
This sequence comes from Pseudomonadota bacterium, assembly GCA_021798395.1. Lineage (GTDB taxonomy): Bacteria > Pseudomonadota > Gammaproteobacteria > Burkholderiales > Burkholderiaceae_C > Thiomonas_A. The sequence continues at coordinate 2,795 of JAJZHS010000042.1, read as the reverse complement.
TCTCCTTCACGCGGCCTGCGCGGTGCGCATGGCCCGCGTCAGGGTCTGGATGTCGAGGATCAGCACGACGCCTCCACCTCCGGAGATGGTCGCGCCCTGGTACCACGACGACTGCTGCGAGATGTCCAGCGGCTTGACCACCGAGTCCTCGGTGCCCATCGCCTCGGAGACGACAAGCAGGCCCTGCTCGGTCAGGATGCCCTCGCACGGATCGTGCCCCAGGCGCAGCGGCACGCCCTGCAGGTGCAGGCCCAGGTCGATGTACGGCACGATGCGGTTGGCGCCCACCTGCGCCATCGGCCGCCCGGAGATGCTGTGCACCTGCTCGGGGTCGATTTCCATCAGGTTGTCGACCACCGACACCGGCAGCGCGTACGTCTCGCGCCGCAGCTTGAAGTACAGCACCGGCAGCACGGCCAGCGTCAGCGGCAGCTCCAGCGCCATTTCGGTGCCCTGGTTGACGCGGGTGTTGATGTCCACGCGCCCGCGCAGCCCCTGCACCGCGGCACGCACCACGTCCATGCCCACGCCGCGCCCCGACAGTTCGCTGACCTGCTCCTTGGTCGAGAAGCCGGGCAGAAAAATCAGGTCCAGCATTTCGCGCTCGCTCAGCCGCGCCGCGTCGGACTCCGCCAGAAGCCCCTTGGACAGCGCAATGCCCAGGATCTTGTGCGGGTTCATGCCGCGCCCGTCGTCGCCGACCTTGATCTGCACTTTGTCGCCCAGGTGAATCGCCGCCACCCGCAGCACGCCCTCGTCGCCCTTGCCCGAGGCGCTGCGCTCGGACGGCGTCTCCAGGCCGTGATCCAGCGCGTTGCGCACCAGGTGGATCAACGGCCCGGACAGCGCGTCGATCACCGTCTTGTCGATCTCCACGTCCTCGCCGTCGAGCTCCAGGCGCACGCGCTTGCCCAGCACCCGGCTGGCGTCGCGCACCACCCGCGGCAGGCTCTGGAACAGCCGCTTGCACGGCTGCATGCGCAGCCGCATGACGGTGTTTTGCAAATCGTTGACCGCCAGGTCCGTCTCGCGCGCCAGCCGCACCATGGTCTCGTCGCTGGTGCCCATGCGCGCCACCGCGGCCGACAGCCGGTTGCGCAGCAGCACCAGCTCGCCGACCTGGTTCATCGCCATGTCCAGCCGCGCCGAGTCCACGCGAATGGTCGTGTCGGTGCCCGCGGCGTCGGGCGCCGACGCCTGCGGGGACGACGACGCCTGCGGGGACGCCGACGCCTGCGGGGACGCCGCAGGGGCCGACGCCGCGGGCACCGCCGGCGGATCGGCCGGCGCATCGGCCGGCGCATCGGCCGCCGCCGTGCCCGGCGCCACGCCCTTGCCGTACAGCGCATCGAGCGTCTGGTCGAACAGCGCCTGCAGCTCGTCGGTCTGCCCCCCGCCCGCGTCCGCCTCCGGCGCCGCCGCCGCGGCCTTCTTCTCCACGTACACCCCGGGATGGCCCTGCGCGTCGGCGCGCTGGTGCGCCCAGCTGCCCGCCGGCGGGCGCTCGCCGCGCGCATACGCCTGCACCAGCGCGCCCAGATCGCCCGGCCCCGGAGTCGGGTCCGCCCCCTGGGCCATCTCCCCCAGCATGCGCTCGAGCACGTCGCTGGCGCGCAGAATCGCGTCGATCATCCCGCTGTCGGCACCAAGCTTGTGGCTGCGCAGCTTGTCCAGCAAATCCTCCAGATGGTGGCACCACTCCACCATGTGCTGCGCCTCCAGAAACCCCGCGCCCCCCTTGAGCGTGTGAAACGCGCGAAAAATCGCCCCCAGCACCGCCGCGTCGCCGGGCGCCGCCTCCAGGCGCAGCAACTGCGCCTGCGCATCGGCCAGCAACTCGCGCGACTCGGCGAGAAATTCCTGCAGGATGTCGTCGTTGTCCATGGCCCGGTCCGTGGCGAAGTCAAATGCCCAGCTGCGCGAGCAGGTCGTCGACGTTGTTCTGGTCCAGGCCCTGGCCGCCGTCTTCGGCCGGCGCAGCCCCGCCGTCGGCAACGCAGCCCAGATGCTGCAGCGCCTCCTGAATGCGCTGCTCCACCGCCTGCAGCAGCGTGATGGTCTTCTTCAGCCTCTGCCCGGCCAGATCCTGCGCCTGCTGACTCGTCAGAATCGTGCGCAAATGCTCGTCCAGCCGCAGCAGCCTGTGGTCGATGAACCCGCCGTCGGTGGCGCGGATCGCCTCCACCTCGCCTTGCGCCGCCTCCACCGCCTCCAGCGTGGCCATCGCCTGCTGCTCGCTGAGCTGCAACGCCTCCTGCAGCGGATGGCTGGCTCCGGGCAGATCGCTCGACGCGCGCATGATGCGCTGAACCCCTTCGGTCAGCAGCGCATCGGCTTCGCGCAGGTTCAGCACCGCCGAGGCCGACACCGGCCCCATCTCGTCGTGATCCATCACCCCTGCCCCCCGCCGTGCAGCCTTTGCAAAATGCCGTCGATCTTGATCTTCAACGTGTCGGCCGGAAACGGCTTGACGATGTACCCGTTGACCCCGGCTTGCGCCGCCTCCAGGATGTTCTCCTTCTTCGCCTCGGCCGTCACCATCAGCACCGGCAGCGCACGCACCTGCGAGTAGCACGAAGCCCGGATCGCACGCAGCAGGTCAATGCCCTGCATGTTCGGCATGTTCCAATCCGTCACCACGAACTCGATCCCTCCCGCATCGATGCGCTTGAGCGCCTGCACCCCATCCTCGGCCTCGTCGATCGTCCCGGTCACATGCCCGGTCTGCATCAACAGGCCCCGGATGATGCGTCGCATCGTCGGGAAATCGTCAACCACGAGGAATTTCAAGGGAG
>JAJZHS010000366.1 GCA_021798395.1 Pseudomonadota bacterium | reverse complement strand
CGCGGCGCGCGGCCGCATGCGCCACCCGGCCGACGCCGGTCGGCGCGACGCTCAGCACCTTCTCAGCCGACGACCACCGCCGGGCCCCCCGCCGCGCGCGGCGCGATGTGCCCGATGCGCAGGCACGTCTCACCGGCCTGGCGCAATGCCGCGGCGGCCGCGTCGGCGTGTTCGGCAGCGAGCACCAGCACGTAGCCGATGCCGCAGTTGAAGGTTCGCAGCATCTCGTGCTCGGGAATTCCGCCGGTGCGCTGCAGCCAGTCGAACACCTCGGGGCGGCGCCAGCTGTCGCGCTGCAGCACGCACTGCAGCGAATCGGCCAGCACGCGCGGGATGTTCTCGACCAGGCCGCCTCCGGTGATGTGCGCCATGGCGCGGACTTCGGTGTGCTGCAGCAGCGCCAGGACCGGCTTGCAATAGATCCGGGTCGGCGCCATCACCGCGTCGCGCAGCGGCACGCCGTCGAGCCGCTCGGGAAGCGCCGCGCCGGCGCGCTCGAGCACCTTGCGCACCAGCGAGTAGCCATTGGAGTGCAGCCCGCTGGAAGCCAGGCCCAGAACCACGTCGCCGGCGCGCACGCCGCGGCCGTCGATCAGTCGGCTCTTCTCTGCCGCGCCGACGCAAAAGCCGGCCAGGTCGTATTCGCCGGGAGGGTACATGCCGGGCATCTCGGCGGTTTCGCCGCCGATCAGCGCGCAGCCGGCGAGTTCGCAGCCACGCGCGATGCCGCCGACGACTTGCGCGGCGACGCCGACGTCGAGCTTGCCGCACGCGAAGTAATCGAGAAAGAACAGCGGCTCGGCACCCTGCACCAACACGTCGTTGACGCTCATCGCGACCAGGTCGATGCCGACCGTGTCGTGCCGCCCCCAGTCGAACGCCAGCCGCAGCTTGGTGCCGACGCCGTCGGTGCCCGACACCAGGACCGGCTCGCGGTAGCGCTTGGGAACCTCGAACAGCGCGCCGAAACCGCCGATTCCGGCCAGCACGCCGTCGCGCAGGGTGCGCGCGGCCAGCGGCTTGATCGCATCGACGAGGGCATCGCCGGCGTCGATATCGACACCGGCGTCACGGTAGGTCAGGCTGGTCTGGGTCATGGCTTGCGTTCGGCTTGGGCGCAGCGGCAAGCGGGCCGCGCACCGTAAAATAGGCCCGATTGTAGAAGCGGCAGCGTGGGCGCAGCAGTGCGGCGCCCACGCTGCCCCGCCCAAACCGCCCGTGCCGCTGTCCTCCGCCAACAAGATCCGACTGAGCTGGGCCGCGCTGGGCGCCGCCGGGCTCGCGTTGCTGCTGCTGCTGGCGCCGATGCTGATGCCGTTCCTGGTCGCGTTGACGCTGGCCTACGCGCTGCATCCCGCGGTCGACCGCCTGGTGCGCTGCCGCGTGCCGCGCGCGCTCGGCGCGGCGCTGGCGCTGCTGCTGCTGCGCGGCGCGCTGGCCGCGGTCGGCAGCCTGATCGTCTCGGTGGTGCAGCAGACGGTGCCGCAATTGCGCCAGCAGGTCCCGGTGCTGCTGACCCACGTCGGCACCTGGCTCGACGCCCTGAGCGCGCGCGTGGGGATTCGCGGCGCCGTCGACCTCGACGCGCTGCGCCAGGCGCTGACCCGCATGCTGGCCGGCGACCCGCAGCACTGGTCGGCGCAGCTGCTGAGCTCGGCGCGCAGCGGCGGCGGCTTGCTGCTGAACTGGACCGCGAACCTGCTGCTGATCCCGGTGGTGACCTTCTACCTGCTGCTCGACTGGGACGCGCTGATGCGGCGCGCCTTCGATCTGGTGCCGCTGCCGCGCCGCGCGAGCCTGCGCGCGCTGCTCGGCGAGTGCGACACGGTGCTGGCGCGCTATCTGCGCGGCCAGTTGGTGGTCATGCTGATCCTGGCCGTGTTCTACTCCGCCGGACTGGCCGTCGCCGGGCTGCAACTGGCGCTGCCGATCGGCGTGTTCACCGGGCTGGCGGTCTGCGTCCCGTTCGTCGGCTTCGGCGTCGGGCTGGTGCTGGCGCTGCTGGCCGGCGCGCTGCAGTTCCAGAGCGTGTACGCGCTGGGCGCAGTGGCGCTGGTCTACGGCGTCGGCCAGGTGATCGAGAGCTGGTGGCTGACGCCTCGCCTGCTGGGCAGCCATCTCGGCCTGCACCCGCTGCTGGTGATCTTCCTGCTGCTGGCGTTCGGCAGCGTGTTCGGTTTCGTCGGCGTGCTGCTGGCGCTTCCGGCCGGCGCGCTGCTGCTGGTCCTGGCGCGCCGCGGCGTGTCCTGGTACCGGAGCAGCGCGCTGTTCCTCGGCGACTCCGGAGCATGACCGCGCGACACGGCTCGCAGCTGCTGCTGGACCTGCAGTGGAACGACACGCCGCGACTCGACGGGTTCGAGACCGGCGCCAACAGCATGGCGCTGCAGGCGCTGGAGCAAGTGCTCGCCCAAGGTGGCGCGCTGTATCTGTGGGGGCCTCCGGCCAGCGGCAAGACCCACTTGCTGCGCGCCGCGTGCGCCGCGGTCCAGCAGCGCGGCGCCACGGCGCTGTACCTGTGCGCGCAGTCGCCGCCGTCGCACTGGCCCACGCTCGACGCCCCTCCGGCGCTGCTCGCGGTCGACGACGTGCAGGCCTGCTCGGCGTGGCAGCAGCAGCTGCTGTTCGGCCTGTTCAATGCGCTGCGCCAGCGCGAAGCGGCGTTCCTGGCCGCCGGCAACGCGGCTCCGGCACAGCTGCCGCTGCGCGACGACCTGCGCACGCGGCTGGCCTGGGGCCTGGCGCTGGCGCTGCAGCCGCTGGACGACGCCGCCAAGGCACGGGTGCTGCAACGCGTCGCCGCGGCGCGGGGCATCGCGCTTCGCGACGACCTCAGCCGCTATATTCTCACC
>JAJZHS010000365.1 GCA_021798395.1 Pseudomonadota bacterium | reverse complement strand
GGCGCCGCATTGCGCGCTGCGTCCCGAATAGCATCCCGCGTTGCATCCCGGATCACACGACCATGCAATTCAAGGACTACTACCAGGTGCTGGGCGTCGGCCGCGACGCCGACGACGAGGCGATCACGCGGGCGTACCGCAAGCTTGCGCGCAAATTCCATCCCGACGTCAGCAAGGAGTCCAACGCCGAGGCGCGCTTCAAGGAACTGGGCGAAGCCTACGAAGTGCTGCGCGACCCGGAGAAGCGGGCGGCCTACGACCGGCTGGGCGCGCGCTACCAGGGCGGACAGGATTTCCAGCCGCCGCCCGACTGGGGCAGCGGCTTCGAGTTCTCCGGCGCGTCCGGTGAAGACGGGGCGGCGTTCAGCGACTTTTTCGAATCGCTGTTCGGCCGTCGCGCGCATGCTGCCGCGGCGGCGGCCAGCACCGATCATCACGCGCGCATCGCGATCGACCTCGAGGACGCCTTCAACGGCGCGCAGCGTCAGGTCACGTTGCAAAGTCCGCAGGCGGGCGCCGACGGCCGCGTGCGCATGGCCGAGCGCAGCCTGTCGCTGCGCATCCCGGCCGGAGTGCGCGAAGGCCAGCGGCTGCGCCTGGCCGGGCAGGGTTCGCCTGGCCTCGATGGGCGCCGCGGAGATCTGTATCTTGAAGTCCAGTTCAAGCCGCACCCGTGGTATCGCGTCGACGGCCGCGACCTGCACTTGAGCCTTCCGGTGGCGCCGTGGGAGGCCGCCCTGGGCGCCAAGGTTGTCGCGCCGACCCCCGGCGGGCGCGTCGAGCTGGCGATTCCGTCGGGCGCGCAGACCGGGCGGCGGCTGCGCCTGAAGGGCCGTGGGCTGCCCGGCGATCCGCCCGGCGACCTGTACGTCGAACTCAAGGTGGTGCTGCCGCCGGCCGACAGCGACTCCGCGCGCGCGCTGTACCGGCGCATGGCCGAGGAACTGCCCTTTCAGCCGCGCGCGCAGTACGGCGTCTGAGCCTCAGGCGGCGAGCGCGGCGAGCAGTTCGTGCTCGATCCCGGCCTGGGCGCGCGCGTCGCCGAGGCCGGCGGACTGCAGCACGAAGGTATCCTCGACGCGCTCCCCCAGGGTGAGGATTTTCGCCATTTGCACGCTGATGTGATGCGCAGCGAGGACGCGGGCGATGGCGTACAGCAGCCCGGTGCGGTCGCTGGCGCGCACCGCCAGGATCCAGTTCTGCCCGCGCTCGTCGGCACGCAATTCGACGCGCGGCTGCACCGGATAGTGGCGCACCCGGCGCGACAGCCGTCCGCGCACCGGCTCGGGCAGCGCGGCGCGCGCCTGCAGCGTGCGCGCGAGTTCGACTTCGATCAGCGAAATCAGCGCGCGGTAATGCAGCGCCAGCGTCGGCTCGACGACGACGAAGCTGTCGAGCGCCCAGCCGGCGCGCGTGGTATGCACCTTGGCGTCCAGGATGCTGAAGTTGCGGCTGTCGAAAAACCCGCAGATGCGCGCGAACAGGTCGGGCTGGTCGGGGCAGTACACCAGCACCTGCAGCCCGTCGCCGTGCGGCGCAAGGCGCGCGCTGACCACGGCATCGCGGCTCGTCGCGCGGCGCATCAGCTGGCGGGTGTGCCAGGCCACGTCGGCCGGATCGTGGCGCAGGAAGTACGCCGGGTCGAGGGTGTCCCACAGCGCCCGGGCGCCGTGTTCGTCGATTCCGTAGAGGTTGAGCAGGCGCCGCGCTTCGGCCTGGCGCTGCTGCAGCTCGACCTGCGTGTTCGGAAGTTCGCCGCCGAGCACGCGCAGCGTGATGCGGTACAGGTCCTCGATCAGCTTGGCCTTCCAGCCGTTCCACACCTTGGGGCTGGTGCCGCGGATGTCGGCCACGGTCAGCAGGTACAGCGCACGCAGCCGCTGCGCGTCGCCGACCAGGCTGGCGAAGCGGGTGACGACGTCGGGGTCGCTCAAGTCTTCCTTCTGCGCCACGTGCGACATGGTCAGGTGCTGGGCGACGAGGAAGGCGATGAAGTCGCAGTCGTCGGCCGCCAGTCCGTGGCTGCGGCAGAAATGCCGCAGTTCGGCTGCGCCGAGCGCCGAGTGGTCGCCGCCGCGTCCCTTGGCGATGTCGTGGAACAGAGCGGCGACGACGAGTCGCCAGGGTTTTTCCAGGCCGGCGGCGACCTGGGCGCAGAACGGATACTCGTGCGCGTGCTCGAGGATGAAGTAGCGGCGCACGTTTCGAACCACCATCAGGATGTGCTGGTCGACCGTGTAGACGTGGAACAGGTCGTGCTGCATGCGGCCGACGATGCGGCGGAACGGCAGCAGGTAGCGGCCGAGCACGCTGGTGCGGTTCATCAGCCGCAAGGCGTGGGTGATGCCCTGCGGCGCCTGCACGATGCGCACGAAGGCGGCGCGGCAGCGCGGGTCGCGGCGGAAGGCGGCGTCCATGCGTTCGCGCGCGTGGTACAGCGCGCGCAGCGTCGGCGCGGTCAGGCCGTGGATCGCCGGCGCCAGCGTGAAGGCGACGAAGGTTTCGAGGATCGCCGGCGGGTCCTCTTCGTACACGCGGAGGTCGGCCGGCTCGAGGCGCCCGTCCTTGTCGACGAAACGCCCGTCGGGAACGCCGGGGATTCCGGTCAGCGGGCGGCCGTGCTGCGCGGCCAGTTCGGGCCACAGCCGCCCTTCAATGGTCAGCAGCACGATCTGGTTGAGCTGCTCGACCGCCTTGGCGGCCCAGTAGTAGCGCTGCATGAGCGCCTCGCCGGCGCGCTTGCCCGGCTCGGCGGCGAGCCCCAGCGCGGCCGCGACGGCGGTCTGCAGATCGAACACAAGCCGATCCTCGCGCCGGCCCGCGGCCAGGTGCAGGTGCGCGCGAATGCGCTTCAGG
>JAJZHS010000364.1 GCA_021798395.1 Pseudomonadota bacterium | reverse complement strand
CCCCTCGGGGGGCGGGCCGGGCGCAGCCCGGGCCTGGGGGCGCTGAGAAAACGCCGGGCCGCCCCAAGTTTTCTCGACCCCCTCGGGGGGCGGGCCGGGCGCAGCCCGGGCCTGGGGGCGCTCACTGGCAGGCCTCGCAGCCCGGATCGTCGAGGGCGCAGAACTGAATGTCGCTGCCGGCCGCGCTGGGCGGCTGCGGCGCGGCGTCGCCTTGCGGCACCGCGTTGAGCCTGCCGCTGTGCACGGTGGACTTCTCGGCGTGGGTCGCGCTGACCGTGCGCAGGTAATACGTGGTCTTGAGTCCGCGCAGCCAGGCCAGCTTGTACGTCTCGTCGAGTTTCTTGCCCGAAGCGCCGGCGAGGTAGATGTTCAACGACTGCGCCTGGTCGATCCACTTGCTGCGCCGCGCGGCGGCCTCGATGATCCAGCGCGCGTCGATCTCGAACGCGGTCGCGTACAGCGCCTTGAGTTCGGCCGGGATGCGGTCGATCGGCTGCACGCTGCCGTCGAAATATTTCAGGTCGGCGACCATGACCTGGTCCCACAGTCCGCGCGCCTTCAGGTCGCGCACCAGGTACTGGTTGACCACCGTGAACTCGCCCGACAGGTTCGATTTGACGTACAGGTTCTGGAACGTCGGCTCGATGCACGCGTCGACTCCGATGATGTTGGAGATGGTCGCGGTCGGCGCGATCGCCACGCAGTTGGAATTGCGCATGCCGTGCGCGGCGACGCGCGCGCGCAGCGCGTCCCAGTCCAGCGTCGCCGAAGTGTCGACTTCGACGTGGCCGCCGCGCTGCTGCGCGAGCAGCGCCAGGGTGTCGTGCGGCAGCACGCCGCGATCCCACAGCGACCCGGCGTAGCTGGGGTAGCGGCCGCGCTCCTGCGCCAGTTCGGTCGATGCCCAGTACGCCTGGTAGCACACCGCCTCCATCGAGCGGTCGGCGAACGCGACCGCGTGCTGCGATCCATACGGGATGCGCGCGATGTGCAGGCAGTCCTGGAAGCCCATGATGCCCAGGCCGACCGGACGGTGCTTCAGGTTGGCGTTGCGTGCCTTCGGCACCGCGTAGTAGTTGATGTCGATGACGTTGTCGAGCATGCGCATCGCGGTCGACACGGTGCGCCGCAGCTTGTCGTGGTCCAGGCCCCAGCTGCCGTCTTCGGACTGCCGCATGTGCGCGACCAGATTGACCGAGCCGAGGTTGCACACGGCGATTTCGCTGGCCGAGGTGTTCAGGGTGATCTCGGTGCACAGGTTGCTCGAATGCACCACGCCGACGTGCTGCTGCGGGCTGCGCACGTTGCACGCGTCCTTGAAGGTGATCCACGGATGGCCGGTCTCGAACAGCATCGACAGCATCTTGCGCCACAGCTGCGTCGCCGGCACCGTCTTGTGCAGTTTGATGTCGCCGCGCGCGGCGCGTTCCTCGTAGCGCAGGTAGGCCTGCTCGAAATCGCTGCCGAAGCGGTCGTGCAGGTCGGGAACGTCCGACGGCGAGAACAGGGTCCAGTTGCCGCCTTCGATCACCCGCTTCATGAACAGGTCGGGAACCCAGTTGGCGGTGTTCATGTCGTGGGTGCGGCGGCGGTCGTCGCCGGTGTTCTTGCGCAGTTCGAGGAATTCCTCGATGTCCAGGTGCCAGGTTTCCAGATAGGCGCAGACCGCGCCCTTGCGCTTGCCGCCCTGGTTCACCGCCACCGCGGTGTCGTTGACCACCTTGAGGAACGGCACCACGCCCTGCGAGCGGCCGTTGGTTCCCTTGATGTGGCTGCCGAGCGCGCGCACCCGGGTCCAGTCGTTGCCCAGGCCGCCGGCGAATTTCGACAGCAGCGCGTTGTCCTTGATCGCCTCGTAGATGGCGTCGAGGTCGTCGGCCACCGTCGTCAGGTAGCAGCTCGACAGCTGCGCGCGGCGCGTTCCGGAGTTGAACAGCGTCGGCGTGCTCGACATGAAGTCGAAGCGCGACAGCACGTCGTAGAACGCGATGGCGTGCGCTTCGCGGTCGACCTCGTTCAGCGCCAGGCCCATCGCCACGCGCATGAAGAAGGCCTGCGGCAGTTCGATGCGGCGGCCGTCCTTGTCGTGCGTGGTGTCGCCGCGATCGGTCAGGAAATAGCGGTCGTACAGCGTCTGCAGCCCGAGGTAGTCGAAGTCGAGGTCGCGCTCGGCCTCGAGCGCCGCGCCCAGCCGCGCCAGGTCGAACTGGCCCAGGCGCTCGTCGAGCAGATCGAGGGCGATGCCTTCGCGGATGAATTGCGGAAAGTATTCGGCATAGCGCAGCGCCATCGCGTCGGGCGCGACGTCCTCGCGCAGGACGTTCTTGCGGATGGTGTGCAGCAGCAGCCTCGCGGCGGCCTTCGCATAGCCGGGATCGGACTCGACCAGGGTGCGCGCGGCCAGGATCGCGGCCTTGTAGACCTCGTTCAGCGGAACCCCGTCGTACAGGTTGCGCCGGGTCTCGGCCAGGATCGGCTCGGCGCGCACGTCGTCGCCGAGACCGGAGCAGGCCGCGCGCACCAGCGCCTCGATCGCGGCCAGGTCCAGCGGCCGGCGCACGCCGTCGTCGCTGACGTGCAGCGCGTCGGGCGCGGGCGCCGGCGCGCGGCGCTGCGCGCGCTCCTGCGCGCGCCGTTCGCGGTACAGCACGTACGCGCGCGCGACCTCGTGATGGCCGCCGCGCATCAACGCGAGTTCGGCATGATCCTGCACGTCCTCGATGTGGAAGGTGCCACCGCCGGGGCGGCTGCGCAGCAGCGCGCGCACGACGGCCCGGGTGAGGTGCTCGACCTGTTCGCGCATCGCCGCCGACGCCGCGCTGGAGCCGCCCTGCACGGCGAGAAAGGCCTTGGTCAACGCG
>JAJZHS010000363.1 GCA_021798395.1 Pseudomonadota bacterium | reverse complement strand
GCTCGACGAGGGGCCGCGTGCCGACACCTCGCTGCAGGCGCTGGGCAAGCTGCGCCCGGCGTTCGCCGCGCCGAAGGACCCCAGCGGCCGCGCCACCGGGCTGGGCAGTGTGACCGCCGGCAACAGCTCGCAGACATCCGACGGCGCCGGCGCGCTGATCCTGGCCTCGGAGGCCGCGGTCAAGCGCTTCAACCTGCAGCCGCTGGCGCGCTTCGTCGGCTTCGCCTCGCGCGGGGTGCCGCCCGAGATCATGGGCATCGGCCCGATCGAGGCCATTCCGGCGGCGCTGAAGGCCACCGGGCTGAAGCTCGACGACCTCGGCTGGATCGAGCTCAACGAGGCGTTCGCGGCGCAGTCGCTGGCGGTGATCGACAGCTGCGGCCTCGACCCGGCGCGGGTCAACCCGCTGGGCGGCGCCATCGCCCTCGGCCACCCGCTGGGCGCCACCGGTGCGATCCGCGCCTGCACGACCATCTACGGTCTGCGCCGGCGCCGCCTCAAGTACGGCATGGTGACGATGTGCGTCGGCACCGGCCAGGGTGCTGCCGGCATTTTCGAAGCCTTGTGAGAGCAGGCATGGACGACATCCTCGAAATGCGCGAGGGCGGCGTGCTGACGCTGACCTTCAACCGCACCGCCAAGCGCAACGCGCTGACGGCGGAGATGTACGCCCGGCTGGCCGACGCGCTGCAGGCGGCGGCCGCCGACGACGCCGTGCGCGTGGTCGTGTTCCAGGGCCAGGCCGAGATGTTCAGCTCGGGCAACGACGTCGGCGAGTTCCTGCAGCGCCCGCCGGCCGACGCCGACGCTCCGGTGTTCCGCTTCCTGCGCGCCATCGCCGGGCTGCCGCAGCCGGCGCTGGCCGCGGTGTGCGGTCCGGCGGTGGGAATCGGCACCACCCTGCTGCTGCACTGCGACCTTGTGTACTGCGGCGACAACGCGCTGTTCTCGCTGCCGTTCGTCAACCTCGGGCTGTGCCCGGAGGCCGCCTCCAGCGTGCTGCTGCCGCAGCGCATCGGCTGGGCCGCGGCGGCCGAGAAGCTGCTGTACGGCGAGCCGTTCGCAGCCGACGAGGCGCTGCAGCTCGGGCTGGTCAACCGCGTGCTGCCTCCGGACGAGGTCAACGCGTTCGCGCAGGCGCAGGCGGCCAAGCTGGCCGCGCGCCCGGCGGCGTCGCTGCGCGCGACCAAGGCGCTGATGCGCGCGCCGCAGCGCGCGCTGGTGCAGCAGGTCATGCGCGACGAGGCGGCCGAGTTCGAGCGCCTGCTCAAGGGCCCGGCGGCGCGCGAAGCGTTCACCGCCTTCCTGGCCAAGCGCAAGCCGGACTTCTCGGCGCTGTAGTCCGCGGCGGGCGCAGGCGCTACGCCGCGCCGGCGTAGCCGCATTGGCGCCAGGCCTCGAACACCGCGACCGCGACCGCGTTCGACAGGTTCAGGCTGCGCTGCCCGGCGCGCATCGGCAGCCGCAGCCGGTGCGCGATCGTGGCGCGCAGCGGCGCCGGCAGCCCGCTGGTCTCGGCGCCGAACACCAGCCAGTCGCCGGGCTGGAAGCGCGCCTGCGCGAAGCCGCCGTCGGCGTGGCGGGTGAAGGCGAACATGCGCGCGGGGTCGGGCGCGGCGTCGCGCAGCAGCGCGTCCCACGATGCGTGCACGCGCAGCTCGGCGTACTCGTGGTAGTCGAGTCCGGCGCGGCGCAACCGGCGGTCGTCGAGCGCAAAGCCCAGCGGTTCGACCAGGTGCAAGGTGCACCCGGTGTTGGCCGCCAGCCGGATCACGTTGCCGGTGTTGGGCGGGATTTCGGGGTGGACGAGGACGATGTGGAACATGGCTTCGGCGCTGCGTAGTCATTCGGGCGCCGGAGTGCGCAGCGCCACCGCGACCGCCACCTCGGCGGCGCCGGCGCGCAGCAGCGCGCCCGCGGCGGCCTGCAGCGTACACCCGCTGGTCATCACGTCGTCGACCAGCAGCACCCGCGCCAGCCGTGCCCGGCCGCGGACGACGAACGCGCCGCGGACATTGTCGGCGCGCTGCGTGCGCGGCAGCGACGATTGCGCCGCGGTGTCGCGGCAGCGCCCGAGCAGCGTCGCGTCGGCGTGCAGCCGCAGCGTCGCGGCCAGACCGCGGGCGATCTCCCACGCCTGGTTGTAGCCGCGCGCACGCAACCTGGCGTCGGACAGCGGCACCGCGACCACGCGGTCGGGACGCGGCAGTCGCGCGGCTGCCCAGCGTTGCCCCAGCAGGGCGCCGAGCCAATGGCCCAGAGCCGGCTGCGCGCCGAACTTCAGGCGCGCGATCACGCGGTCCAGCGGCGGCGCGTAGTCGCCGAGCGTCAGCGTGCGCGCGAACGGCGGCGGCGCCAGCATGCAGGCGCCGCACGGCGCGCGTGCCGCGCAGCGCGGGCAGCGCGCAGCGGAGGCGCCCAGATAGCGCTCCTCGCACGCCGAGCACAGCGGCGCGCGGCTGGGCAGGGCGCACAGCTGACACAGGCCGCGCGGAAGCCAGTGCGCCAGCGCGTCGCACAGCGCCTCGCGGGTTGCCCTTGGCCGCGGCGCACGCGGCGATGTCGGGGCGGCGAAGCGGGGCATGGCTTGACGGTCGGGCGGCACTGCGGGCGACCAACTATAGTGCGCAACGCGTCGCCCGCGACCTTCCCGACCACGCCGTTCGTCCCGATGCCCGACCTCCGTCCCGATCCAGCCGGCCTGCCGATCGCGCGCGCGCGCCTGGCGCGCCGCGCCGCGCCGTTCATCTGGCAGGAGGCGGCGCGCCGGCTGGCCGAGCGGCTGCCGTTGTTGCGGCTGCAGCCCGAGCTGGCGCTGGATGTCGGCTGCGCCTGGGGCGACGGCCTGGCGCTGCTGCGCCGGCA
>JAJZHS010000362.1 GCA_021798395.1 Pseudomonadota bacterium | reverse complement strand
CGCGCGATCGAACGCGACCTGTTCGTCGCCGGCCAGTTCCTGCGCCGCATGTGCGCCGCCTGACGCCTGACGCGCGACGGCCGCGTCCGCACGCGGCCGTCGCAAGCCTCTGAACTCGGCGCACGTTGGCTCTCAAGCCATCGCCGGGCTGCCGCGAGATGCTCAGAGCGCCAGGCCGGGCACCTTGTGCGGCACCTGTGGCGCATGCGCGGCCGCGCGCACCGCGCCATGCGGCAGCGCCGGCGCCGGCACCAGCAGCAGCACGCGTGTGCGCTGCGGCGCCGCCCACACGGCGGGCGGCAGCCACGCCGTGCTCAACACCGCCGGCGGAGCCCACGGCGCGCTCAGCATCAGGCGGTCGAGCTGGCGCATCTGCTGCTGCATGGCCTGCATCTGCAGGTCGGCCATCTGCAGCTGGTGCAGCGCCCAGGCCGGCGGGGCGGCGCCGGGGCCGCGCTCGACGACCACCTGCGCCGCGCCCTGCGGGCCCTGCCACGACCAGCTGCTGATGCGCGCGGTGCCGGCCGCGGTGTGAACCAGACGCGTGCTGTGCTGCATCGGCACGGCGTGCCCGTCGATGCGCACCAACCAGGGTTGTGCGGCCCATGCCAGGGCCGGCGCCAGCGCCAGTGCGCCGGCGGCGATCGCAGTGCGAAGTCGCATGATTACCTCCTTTTCAGTTTCGCTTCGAACGCACGATGACTTCGGGCGAAGTCGAGCCCAATCTTGGCGCGCGGCGCTGAAAATAGACTTAAGGCGACCCGCGCAGGTCGACGTCCACGGCGCTGAGCCGGCGCGCCTGCGCGGCCAGCGCGGCACGGCGCGCGGCAAGCGCAGCGTTCGTGGCCGCAGCGCGCACCGGGGCCGGCATCGACGCCCATGCCCCGTCGTGCAGACGCCACCATTGCGCGCGCAGCGGCCTGATGCCGGGCAGCGCGATGCGCGGTGCGCGGTCGGGAACCCGGCGCATCACGCAGGGATCATCGCCGCACCAATGCAACGCGACGCGCTGCTCGTGGAACGGCAGCGCGAACACCTGCGCATCACCCACGGCGGCGCGGCCCAGCGCCAGCTTCGTCACCGCACCGTCCGCGCCGCGCCGGATCAGCAGCGCCACCCGATTGGCGTCGTGCGCCCAGCGCGGCGGCGTCGCGAACGACTCCTCGCCGCCATCGAGCGCGAGCACCGCGCGCGCGTCGATCTCGAGCGTCGGCGTCGTCGCCGCGGGGCTCGAGAAGTGCGGTACGCCACCGACCACCGCCCAGTGCTGCCCGTCGCGCGAGAATCCGGCGCCCAGCCCCTGGTCTCCGATCTCGGCCACCGCTGCGCCCGTCTCCGCGTCGAACATCACGGACTCGGTATCGGAGGGATTGAGGTGCCCCTCGACCACCAGGCGCCGCGGGCCCAGCCAGCGCACACCGACCACCGCCGTCATCAGGCTGTAAATCTCGTTGCCCGGGCCGATCGCGCCGACCGGCATGCGCTGCTGCACCGAGCCGTGTTCGTCGAGCACGACGGCCCTGGCGAACATGCCGTGCACGCCGGACAGCTGCACATACGCGATGCGGTGACCGTCGGGGGCCCATTTCGGCGCGCTCTTGGCGGCGCCGTCGGCGGTGAGACAGCGCATCGGCGCGCGTTCGTCGAGCGTGCACACTTCGCCCTCGTGCAGGAACACGGCGGCCGGCGCCACCTCGGCCGCGCTGACTCCGGCCCGCAACAGCAGCACGGGCACCAGCCACGCGAGATGAATGGACTTGAGTGTCATGTCAGATCCCCGGGCATGCATCCTGGGGCGTGACGCAGACGCCGATCAGGGTCGGGTTGGCATAGCCGCGGCACGCCGCTGCGCCCGCGCCGTTGTACAGATCGATGCGGTAGCCCTTGATCGCCCCGCCGCGGTCGTTCGCGCGCACCTCACCGATGCCGTCGAGCGTCATCGCGACGTTTCGTCCGCGCACGACGGCGGGGTCGCGCGCCACCGTGCGCCCGGCGACCAGCGGCGTGCCGTCGGCGGCTAGCGGCTGCTCGATCCTGAAAATGCGCGGCGGATTGCCCTCGTAATGCACGAAGCTGCCGTCGTTCAAGCGCGCGCTGCCCTGCAGCCTGACGTTGGCGATGAAGGCGCTGCAATATTCCCCGGGCAGCCCGTAGGGGTCGCGCACCGCGCCTTCGTAGACCACGCCGTGAATCCGCGTCGACTTGCACGCCAGCGGCGGCGTGCCGTAGTCCGCCTCCAGCGCCAGCATGTAGCACGACATGCCGAAGCTCGCGGCGCGCCGGGCGTCGTCCACCACCGGGCCGTCGATGGTGTCGAGCTCAAAGCCAAGCTGCGCCATGCCACCAGGCTGCGGGGTGGCCCGGGCCAGGTGCGGCACGAGCTTGAAGTCGCGCACGTCCTGACGCCGCGGCGGCGCATCGGCCGCCTCGAGACTGGGGCCGGCGAGGCCGGCAATCAGCGTCGACGCGTAGCTCAGGTGGTCGAGGTCGGCGTAGACCGAGCGCGACACCCGGTACGCCGTCAGGCTGTCGCGACGCACCGTCAGATGCGGCTCGCGCGACCAGCTCGCCTGGCCGCCGCTGCCGTCATCGTTCACGAAGGATCCGCTCGCGTGCTCGCAATCCGCGTCGTATGAGACGCTGCCGTGCACACCCTGGCAAGCCGGGTCGCCGGGCGCGCGCGCGGCAAAGGCAAAGCCCTGCGCCCGCTCGACCACCTGCAGGTCCTCGACACAGCCGCGTGCGCCGGCCGGACCGAACGAGACGGTGCCGCTGCGGTCTTCGTGGATCGCCATGCGCGCGGCGTCGGCCATGCCCTCGACCGCGCCGCGCCAGTTCCCCACCGGCGTGCACAGGCTGGCTCGCGC
>JAJZHS010000361.1 GCA_021798395.1 Pseudomonadota bacterium | reverse complement strand
CGCGCGATGCAGCCGCGCAGGCGCGCGTCGTCGGCGACGCCGCGGCTGTCGTGCAGCCGCACGACGCCCAGCAGCAGCGCGTGCTCGACGGCGTCGCGCAGCGGGCCCGAGGCGACGTCGTCGAGCAGCGCCAGGCCGTGCTCGAAGTTCCTCCGGGCGTCGGCTTCGGTGCGTCCGGCGACGGCCTTGTTGCCGGCGCGCAGCCAGTTGACGGCTGCGCGCAGCGGCTCGCCGGCCGCGGCCCAGTGCTGCGCCAGGGTGTCGGGACGCAGCAGCGGCAACTCGGTGTCGACGGCTTCGAGCGCTTCGGCGATGCGGCGGTGCACGCGGCGCCTGGCCGCGGTGCCCAGCGAGGCGTAGGCGGCGTCGCACGCCAGCGCGTGGCGGAACGCCAGGCGGTTGCCGGGCGCGGGGTCGAGCACCTGCGCGGCGAGCAGACGCTCGAGGTGGCGCGCGGTGACGTCGGCGGCCTGCGCTCCGGCCTTGAGCACCACCGCGGGGTCGAAGCTGCGCCCCAGCGCCGCAGCCAGCTGCGCGGTGGCGCGGGCGTCGCCGAGATGGTCGATGCGCGCGTTGAGGTAATCGGCCAGGCGGCCGTCGAGCGCGGCTTCGGTGTCCTGCGCGGCCAGTTCTTCGACGAACAGCGGGTTGCCCTGCGCGCGCTCGACGATGCACTGGCGCCGGGCCGGGTCGGCGTCGACGCGCAGCGCGTCGAGCATGCGCGCGACGTCGTCCGGCTGCAGCGGGCCGAGGTCGACGGTGCGCAGCGCGCCCCAGCCCGCGCCCCACTCCGGGCGCGCGCTGAGCACGACCAGCAGCGGCAGCGCCGCGGCACGCGCGAGCAGCGCCTCGAGCAGGCCGACGGTGGCGTCGTCGGCCCACTGCACGTCCTCGAGCACGAGCAGCGTGGGCTGCGCTTCGGCGCGCTGCTGCAGCAAGCGCAGCAGCAGCTCGAGCAGCCTGCCGTACGACGGCAGCGCGGGAACCGAGTCGGCGGGGGCTTCGCCGCGCGGCGCGTCGGCGCCGCCGCCGGGAAGCTCGAGCAGCCGCGTCAGCAGCGCGGCCAGATCGGGGTCGGGAACGGCGCGGGCGACAAAGGCGCGCAGCAGCGCGACGCGCGCCTGCGCCGAAGCGGCGTCGGCGGCGCAGGCCAGCGCTTCGAGCACGGCCTTGAGGCCCTGTTGCGGGGCTTGCCGGTCCTGCGGCATGAAGCAGACTTCGACCACCTGCGCGCGGGCGATCGCGGCGCGCGCGCGCAAGGCGGCGATCAGCCGCGACTTGCCGCTGCCGACTTCTCCGCGCAGCAGCAGCGCGTGCATGCGCCCGGCCTGCGCGCCGCGCCACGCGCGCAGCAGCAGCGCGCTTTCGGCGCGGCGCCCGACCAGCGGGGTGCGCGGCGGCAGCGCGGCGTCGAGCTGGCCGGCCAGCGCCCACACCAGCCGCGCCGGGTCGTGCGCGCGCCGGCCGCGCGGCTGGTGGCGCTCGAAGCCGTACATCGGCTCGACCAGCGCGCGCACTTCGGCGCTGACCAGGATGTCGCCGGGGTCGGCGACGCGGCGCAGGTCGATGGCGATGCGGGTTGCGAGCCCCAGCGGGTCGGGCAGGCCCCACGAGCTGCCCTTGACGACGACGCCGCGGTGCAGCGCCTGCGCCAGCCCGGACTCGCGCTGGCGCAGCGCGACCGCGGCGCGAACGGCCTGCAGCGTCACCCGCTCCTGGGTCGGCGGGAACCCGAAATACGCCACGAAGCTGCCGCCGTGCGACTGCATCAGGTGGCCGCCGTGCGCGGCGACGACTTTTTCGAGGTCGCCGGTCAGCAGGCGCACGCGCTCGAAAGCGGCCTCGAGGTCGCTGGCCGGGTCGATGTCGGGAAGCCGCACCGCCAGCACGGTGAGCTGGCGCCGCTCGGCGGACTGCGCGGCGTCGTGGCCGCGCTGCAGCTGGCGCACGGCGGCGCAGCGCTGCGCGTCGGCGGCCGCCGCGCGCAGCGCCTCGCCCGGGCGCGCGCCGATGTGGTGCAGCAGCGCGGCGCAGGCGCGCTCGTACTGCGCCAGCGCGGCGTCGCAACGCCCCAGCTCGATGTACAGCCGGATCAGCCGCAGCTGCACCGCTTCGTCGCACGGCTCGATGTCGACGGCGCGCTCGGCGGCGCGCAGGGCAGCTGCCTGCTCGCCGCGCTCGGCCCGCGCCTGGGCAATGCGCTCGAGAAGCCGCAAGGCGTCGCGCTGCGCGCTTTGCCGCTGCAGCAGCAGCCAGTCGTCGAAGTCGGGGCAGCCGTCGAAGTCGAGCTCGGCGAGGAAAGGCGCCTGGAAGCGCGCCGCCGCCAGCTCCATGTCGACGAGGTCGGAGTCGGACGGGAACTCCAGGCCGCCGAGGCGGCGGGCCTGGTGCGCGAGCTGGTGCACGTCGACCTGCAGCGGCGCGTCGGGCGACACGCCGATGGCGGAGGGGGTCGACGCGATCAGGCCCTGCGCCTGCACCGCGCCGAGCTGGCGGCGCAGAACGAACAGCAGCTGGCGCAGGTTCAGCCGCGCGGCGTCGAGCTGGGCCGCGGGCCAGAACAGGTCGGCGAGTTCCTCGCGCCGATGCATGCGCCCGCTGGCGAGCAGATAGCCGAACACCGCGGCGGTCTTGCCGTTGCCCAGAAACAACGGCGCCACGCCGTCGGCGCGGACTTCAAGGCGGCCAAAAGTCGAGATCTGCAGCATCGGTGCGGGCTGGCCACTGGTTACGGGCCATTTTTACCACGATCGACGCGAGCCACGCTGGTTTCGGTGGCGGGAGGTCATGCGCCGCGAGAGCGCATCCGTTCACCGTGGCTCGGCGACTGCAACGATAAGCCTGCATCAAACAAAGCTTTTGCTACT
>JAJZHS010000360.1 GCA_021798395.1 Pseudomonadota bacterium | reverse complement strand
TACGCGGCGTTCGCCGCCGATGCGCAGGCGCTCGCGCTGCCCGACGCCGCGTTCGCGCGCCGCTACGTCGAGCACACCGGGCTGTTCGGCGCGGCCGCGCGCGACCGCCTGCTGCAGCCGTGGCTGCGCGCGCGGCTGCGCGGCGTCGACAGCGTGGCCGACGTGGCGCAGCCGTGGCTCGACGAGGTGCGGCACTTCGACCGCGTGAACCAGATGCTGTACCTGGACATGATGCTGCTGCTGCCTGGCAACAACCTGGTCAAGCCCGACCGCATGGGAATGGCCGTATCGCTGGAGGCGCGCACGCCGTTGCTCGACTGGCGCATCATGGAGTTCGCCTTCCGCGCGCCCGGCGACACCAAGCTGCACCTCGGCGACAAAAAGCACTGGTTCAAGCGCGCGGTCGAGCCGCTGATCGGCCACGACCTGGCGCACCGGCGCAAGCAGATGTTCACGGTTCCGGTCGGCGAGTGGTTCCGCGGCGCGCGCAAGGGCTGGCTGCACGGCCTGCTGTTCGCGCCCGACGCGCTGGCGGCGCGGCTGTTCGACGCCGACGCGCTGCGCCGCCTGTTCGACGCCCACGTCGACGGCAGCGCGAACCACACCCGCGAACTGCGCGCGCTGGCCGCGCTCGAGCTGTGGGCACGACGTTTCCGGCCCGAACTTGCGACGTGAACCCGCCCGTGCACCCCACCCCCGCCACCCCGCGCAGGATTCTCGCCGTGGCCTACGGCGGCGGCCATATCGCCATGCTGCTGCCGGTGCTGCGCGCGCTGCGCCGACAGCACCCGGACCTGCACGTCGACCTGCTGGCGCTGACCACCGCGGCGCGCGCCGCGCGCGCCGCCGGCGAATCGCCGCTGGGCTATGCCGACCTGCTGCACCTGCTCGACGCCGACGAACGCGCGCAGGCGCTGGCGCTGGGCGCGCGACTGCGCGACGGCAACACGCATCCCGACATCGCCGACGACGAGACCCTGGCCTATCTCGGGGTCAACGCGCTGGACCTGCAGCGCCGCCTCGGCGCCGAAGCCGCCGCCGCGCTGCTCGGCAGCCGCGGCCGGCAGGGTTTCTATCCGCGCGACTTCTTCGGCCGCGTGCTGCGCGCGCTGCAGCCCGACCTGGTGCTGGCGACCAATTCACCGCGCAGCGAGCAGGCCGCGGTCGACGCCGCGCACGCCGCCGGAATTCCCAGCGTCGCGCTGCTCGACCTGTTCGGGCTGCCCGGCGACGCGTTCGCCGCGCGCAGCATCCGCCCGGATCGCGTCTGCGTGGTTGCCGAGGCGGTGCGCGACAACCTGGTCGCGGCCGGCTGGCCGCCGGGCGGCATCGCGGTGACCGGCAACCCGGCGTTCGACGCCCTGCTCGACCCGGCGTGGGCGCAGCGCGCAGCGGCGCTGCGCGCCGAACTGGGCTGGCAGCGCCGGCGGGTGGTGCTGCTGGCCACCCAGCCCGAGCCGCGCGCGCACCCGGCGTCGCCCTGGCCGGTGGGCGACGCGCTGCCGCTGGCCATGGAGGACGCGCTGCGCGCCTGGGTCGCCACGCGCGACGACGCAGCGCTCATCGTGCGCCATCATCCGAACCACTGGCACCGTCTGCCACCGCGCGCCGCGGTGCCCGGCGTGCATCTCAGCCGCGGCGCCGACGAGGCCATCGAGCTGTTGCTGCGCGCAGCCGACGCGGTGGTCGTGCAGGCCACCACGGTCGGCCTGCAGGCCGCGGTGGTCGGTCTGCCGGTGCTGCGGCTGGGCTGCTCGCCGGCGGTGCTCGGCGGCATCGACTACGCCGCGCTCGGCGTGGCCCGGGCGGTGCCCGACCTCGACGCGCTGCCCGCCGCGCTCGACGCGCTGCTGCGCGCGCCGCCGCCGCCGGGGCCATGGGCGCGGCACGGCATGGCGGCCGACGCGGTGGCGCGCGAAATCGCCGCTCTGTTGCCCCGGGAGCACACTGCATGAAAACCATCGCCACCATCTGCGCCCGCGGCGGCAGCAAGGGGCTGCCGGGCAAGAACATCCGCGACCTCGGCGGGCGCCCGCTGATCGTGCACAGCATCGCCTACGCCCTCGCCCATCCGGCGATCGACGAGGTCCATGTCTCGACCGACGACCCGGCGATCGCCGCGGTCGCCGCGGCCGCCGGCGCCAGCGTGCCGTATCTGCGCCCGCCCGAACTGGCGCGCGACGACACGCCGAAGCTTCCGGTGATCGAGCATCTGGTCGCGCACCTCGAAGCGACGGGTGCGCGCATCGCGCGCATCGTCGACCTGCAGCCGACCTCGCCGCTGCGCGTGCCGGCCGACCTCGATGCCTGCCTGCAGCGCGCCGCCGCGGCCGACGCGCCGGACCTGGTGCTGACGGTGTTCGACAGCGGCTGCAACCCGTATTTCAATCTGGTCGAGGCGCAACCCGACGGCAGCGTGGCGCTGAGCAAGGGCGGCGGCGTGGCCGCACGGCAGGCAGCGCCCGCGGTCTGGACCCTCAATGGCTCGATCTACGTCTGGCGCCGCGACGCGCTGGCGCGCGCCGCGCGCGACGGCCTGTGGAGCGTGCGCGTGGCCGCGCAGCCGATGCCGGCCGCGCGCTCGGTCGACATCGACGACGCCGACGATTTCGCGCTGGCCGAATGGCGGCTGGGACGCATGAGCGAGGACTGAGCCGATGAATCCGATCGACAGGGTATTCGTGATCGCCGAGGCCGGCGTCAACCACAACGGCAGCGTCGAGCTGGCGCTGCAGCTGGTCGACGCCGCGGCCGCCGCCGGTGCCGATGCTGTCAAGTTCCAGAGTTTCCACGCCGAGGACCTGGCGCTGCCGGGCGCTGCCACCGCGGCCTATCAACGCGCCAGCACCGGCGAACTCGACCAGCTGACGATGTTG
>JAJZHS010000359.1 GCA_021798395.1 Pseudomonadota bacterium | reverse complement strand
GACCCGCGCCGCTGGCGCAGGCCGTTCCGGTCGGCGCGCCCGGGACGACGACGTCGATCGTTGCTTCGCAGCAGACGCCGACCGGCTACGCCGCGGCCGTGCAGCAGCCCCTGGGCAGTTCCGCCTGGGGCCAGGAACTCGGGCAGCAGATGCTATACGCGGTCGGAAACCAGCAGCAGTTGGCCAGCCTGAAGCTCAATCCGCCGCATCTGGGGCCGCTGGAGATCCATTTGCAGCTCGACAACGGCCAGGTCAACGCCCAATTCGTCTCGCCGCATCAGGCGGTTCGCCAGGCGCTGGAGAGCGCCATGCCGCAACTGCACGATCTGTTCGCCGGCGCCGGAATGAGCCTGGCGCAGGCCTCGGTCGGCTCGGGCGGCGGGCGCAACCTGTTCCAGCAGGCGCAGCGCGACACCGCATCGAGCCGTGGCCGTTCCGGCGACGGCGAGGCCGGCGCGCACGACGCCGTCGACGCGCTGGCGTCGCCTGTGCGCAGCGCGGTCGGCCTGGTCAACACCTATGTTTGAGGGCTCGTTTCAAATGTCCGGCACGCGTGCCGTTTACAGTATCGGAATCGATTGAATTCCGGAGTACATAGATGGCGGAAAAAGAAGCCAAGGCTGGATCTGGCAAGCGCAAACTGGTCATCATCCTGGCCGTCGTGCTGGTGCTGTTGGGCGCGGGCGGCGGCGCGGCCTGGTGGTTCCTGTTGCGGCCGAAAGCCGGGCCCGGGGCGAAGGTGGTCGCGCCGCGCGACGCGCATTTCATCACCTTGGCGCCTTTTGTCACCAACGTGATCAGTCAGGACGGCAACACCCACTACCTGCAAGTGAAAATCGACCTGAAGACCTACGATGCCAAGGCGGACCCGAAGGTCACCAAGATGACTCCGGAAATCCGCAACGCGGTGCTGCGCATCCTCGCCGCGCAGCATGCCGACACCGTGACCACGGTGCTGGTGCGCGAGGATCTGCGCGCGCAGATCCTGGTGGCGATCAACCGCGTGCTCAACGGCGACGGCGGGTTCGGCGTGCCGACGCCGCCGGCGCCTCCGGCCAGCGTATCGTCGCAGGCGCGCGCCGCGCAGCTCGACGCCGCGGCGCGGCTGTCGGCGGCCAAGGGGCCGATCGCCGGCGTGTATTTCACCGGTTTCGTGGTGCAGTGACATGGTCAAGGACGTACTGTCGCAGGACGAAGTCGACGCGCTGCTGCAGGGGCTGAGCGGCGAGGAGTCGACCGCTGCGGAAACCGACGTCGAAGACGAACACGGCGTACGTCCCTACGACCTGGCCAGCCAGGACCGCATCGTGCGCGGGCGCATGCCCACGCTCGAAGTCATCAACGAGCGCTTCGCCCGGCTGTGGCGCGTCGGCCTGTTCAATTTTCTGCGCAGGTCGTCGGAAATCTCGGTCGCATCGGTGCGGTTGATGAAATACAGCGAATTCATTCGCACGCTGGTCGTTCCGAGCAATCTGAACCTGGTCCAGCTCAAGCCTTTGCGCGGTACCGCGCTGTTCATATTCGATCCGCGCCTGGTGTTCAGCGTGGTCGACAACTACTTCGGCGGCGACGGCCGGTTCCACGCCCGCATCGAGGGGCGCGATTTCACGCCGCTGGAGCAGCGCATCATCAACCGCATGCTCGACATGGTGTTCAAGGAGTACCGCACGGCGTGGAGCCCGGTGCTGCCGCTGGAGATCGAGGCCACCCGCTCGGAGGTCAATCCCCAGTTCGTCAACATCGCCACGCCGACCGAGGTGGTGATCGTGTCGACCTTCGACGTCGAGATCGAGGGCGGCGGCGGCACGCTGCACGTGTGCATTCCGTACAGCATGGTCGAACCGATTCGCGACCAGATGACCACCGGCATGACCACCGACCGCAACGAAGTCGACCAGCGCTGGATGCAGGCGCTGCAGGCCGAAATGCGCGAGGCCGAAGTCGAACTGCGCGTCGAACTGCTGCAGCGTCCGCTGCTGGTGCGCGAACTGCTGCAGTTGCGCGTCGGCGACGTGCTTCCGGTCGATCTGCCCGACACGGTGATCGGCCGCGTCGACGGCATTCCGGTGCTGGCCGGCGCGTTCGGCCAGCACGACGATCATATGGCGATCAAGGTGCGCCAGCGGCTCCTGCCCGACAGCCAGCTGCCGCGTTCGGGCAAGCCGCAGTTGCGCTGACGCCGCCCCCAAACCCCGAGGCAGCGACCATGTCTTCCCAACCCGATACACCAGCAGGAACCGCCGTCGACGACGAGTGGGCCGCGGCGATGGCCGAACAGGGCGGACCGCCGGATGCGCCGGCGGCCGAGCCGCCGCCGCCGGCGCCGCGCGCGCAATTCCCGCAGCTCGACCCGGAGCCGGGAGCGGTCGCGGGCAGCGAACAGCTCGATCTGGTGATGGACATCCCGGTGACGCTGTCGGTCGAGCTGGGGCGCACCAAAATCCAGATCCGCGAGTTGCTGCAACTCGCGCAGGGCTCGGTGGTCGACCTCGATCGCCTGGCCGGAGAGCCGATGGACGTGCTGGTCAACGGCTTCCTGATCGCGCGCGGCGAAGTCGTTCTGGTCAACGACAAGTTCGGCATTCGCCTGACCGACATCGTCAGTCCGAACGAGCGCGCGCGGCGCCTGGGCTGAACGCGCGGCGCAGGCGCGGCAGGCGCCGCAGCCTGGCACGCAAGGCGTCCAGCGGCGCCGCGTCGCCGGGAGCATAGCGCGCGCGTTCGAGGTCCACGAGCAGCGCGGCGTAGGTTTCGCGCAGCGGCGCGGGCAGCGCGTGCAGGCGCGGCACCAGCGACACCGGCGCTTCGGTCGGAGCCGCCTCGATTCCAGCGGCGCGCAGTTCGCGGCGCACGCGCGCCCACAGCCGCTGCCACGGATCGCCGCG
>JAJZHS010000041.1 GCA_021798395.1 Pseudomonadota bacterium | reverse complement strand
GTGCGCGCGACTGAGCGGCGCGCGCCGCGTGCGCGCGGTCAGACGGGCGGCTCGGGCTCGGCGCGCGGTGCCGGCTCCGGAATTTCGGTCATCGTGGCTTCGGTCAGCAGCAGCACTCCGGCGACCGAGACCGCATTCTCCAGCGCCAGGCGAACGACCTTGGTCGGGTCGACGATTCCGGCCTCGAGCAGGTCGACGTAGCGCTTGCGCGCGGCGTCGAAGCCGACCGTGCCTTGCCCCTCGAGCATGCGCGCCACGACGACGCCGCCGTCGGCGTCGGAGTTGGCGGCGATCTGCCGCGCCGGCGCTTCCAGGGCTCGGCGCAACATCTGCACGCCGGTGCGCTCGTCTCCGCTGCACTGCGCTTCCTCGGCGTCGACCGCGCCCACGCAGCGCAACAGCGCGAGGCCGCCTCCGGGAACGATGCCTTCGGCGACCGCTGCGCGGGTCGCGCTGATCGCATCGTCGAGCGCCTCTTTCTTCGATTTCATCTCGGCCTCGCTCGGCGCGCCGACGCGGATCACGGCGACGCCTCCGGCCAGCCTGGCCAGGCGCTGCTGCAGCCGCTCGCGGTCGTAGTCGGACTCGGTCTTGTCGAGTTCGCGCCGCAGCAGCGCGATGCGCGCGTCGATCGCCGCGCGCGCGCCGCCGCCGCCGATCAGCGTGGTGCTGTCCTTGTCGACGACGACCCGCGCGGCGTGGCCGAGCTGATCCAGCCCGGTGTGTTCGAGGGTGGTGCCGAGTTCGGTCGAGACCAACTGCGCGCCGCACAGCGCGGCCAGGTCGAGCAGCAGGGCGCGGCGCTGCTCGCCGAATCCGGGCGCGCGCACGGCGCAGCTCTTGAGCACGCCGCGCACCTGGTTGACGACCAGTGTGGCCAGCGCCTCGCCTTCGACGTCCTCGGCCACGACCAGCAGCGCACGGCCGGTCTTGACCACCTGTTCGAGCAGCCCGAGCAGGTCGGCCATGGCGCCGATCTTGCGATCGCACAGCAGCACCAGGCAGTCCTCGAGCACCGCCTCCATGCGATCCGCGTTGGTCACGAAGTACGGCGACTGGAAGCCGCGGTCGAAGCGCATGCCCTCGACGACGTCGAGTCGCGTTTCGGTGGTCTTCGATTCCTCGACCGTGATCACGCCGTCGTTGCCGACGCGGTCCATGGCGTCGGCCAGCAGTTCGCCGATGGCCGCGTCGTTGTGCGCCGAGATGGTTCCGACCTGCGCCTTCTCCAGCCGCGTCGACACCGGGCGGGACAGCGCACGCAGCGCCTGTACCGCGGCCCGGCAGCCGCGTTCCAGGCCGTGGCGCACGTCGATCGCGCTGGCGCCGGCGACGACGTTGCGCACACCTTCGGCGAGAAGCGCGTGCGCCAGCACCGTCGCCGTGCTGGTGCCGTCGCCGACCATTTCTCCGGTGCGCTCAGCGGCCTGCCGCAGCATCCGCGCGCCGAGGTTGCGCTCGGCGTCGGCCAGGTCGAACGCGCGCGCGATGGTGACTCCGTCGTTGCAGACGATCGGCGCGTCCCATTTGCGCTCGATCAGCACCGACCGCGAACGCGGCCCCAGGGTCACGCGCACGGCGTCGGCCAGCGCGCCGGCCCCGGCAAGGATTTTTTCGCGCGCCTCGGCGCGAAACAGGACGTGCATATGGGCCATTGGCGTCTCCCGCGGCGGTGCCTGCGCGCCAGTATCGGGCGGCGCCGCGCGCGGCGTCGTTGACCTGGCGCAGCCGGCGCGCCTGTCGCTGCGCGGTCCGGCGCGCTCAGTGCGGCCGCGGCCAGCGGCAGCGCACCTCGGTTCCGCCACCCGCGGGCGCGGCGATGTCGAGCCAGGCGCCGATCGCGTCGGCGCGATGGCGCATGGTCGACATGCCCAGCCCTTCGTGCGCGCCGGCGCCGATTCCGCATCCGTCGTCGCGCACGCACAGGGTCACGGTGTCGGCGTCGGCGTCGAGCCGCAGTTCGACGCGGGTGGCGGCTGCATGGCGCAGCGCGTTGCTCAGCGCTTCCTGCGCGATGCGGTACAGCTGCAGCGCGACGCCCTGGTCGATGGCGTCAGCGGCGTGGCTGCCGCAATACGCGCACTGCAGTTCGGCGCACAAGGCGCCGAGCGCAGCGTGCAGCCCGCCGCCGAGCGGCAGCGGCGCCAGGCCATGCGCCAGGCGGCGGATTTCATCGAGCGTCTGCCCGATGTGGGCGGCGAGCTCGGCGGCCAGTTCGGCGTCGGCGACTCGGCCGTCGCCATGCAGGCTGCGCCGCAAGGCTGCGGCGAACAGCCCGATCGCCACCAGGCGCTGGCCGGCGCCGTCGTGCAGTTCGTGTGCCAGCCTCTCCTGTTCGAGCCGTGCTGCTTCGGTGGCCGCGCGCTGCAGGCGGCGCCTGTCGCCCAGATCGCGCACCAGAAGACGCCGCGCGCCGCGCGCGTCGGGGGAACTGGCGAGCACCTCCACCGCGGCCGTTCCCTGGTCGACGCGCCGCAGTTGCGCCTGCTGCGGCAGCGTGTCGCCGATGCCGCCGACGAAGCGGTCGAACGGCTGGCCGCACAGCGCGTCGGCGCAGCCGGCGCCGAGCAGGCGCACTCCGGCGTCGTTGACCAGCGCGATGCGCTGCTGCGCGTCGATTTCGAACAGCGCATCGGGCGCATGCATGAACAGGTCGCGGTAGCGCGCTTCGCTTTCGCGCAACGAGGCCTGCGCGCACCGGCGTTGTTCGATTTCGTCGCGCAGGCGCAGATTGGTTTCGAGCAGCGCGAACGTGCGCTCGCCGAGGCCGTCGAAGACGCTGTCGAGCGCGTCGCCGATCGATTCCTCACGAGAAAACGCAGGGCCGCCCCAAGTTTTCTCGACCCCCTCGGGGGGCGGGCCGGGCGCAGCCCGGTCCTGGGGGCACTCACGCCGCGGCTGGCCGCGCCGCAGCGCGAGCACCGCTTGCGCCATGCGCGCGTCCATGCCCATGATGTGGTGGTGCAGCCATTGGGCGAGGAAGCCGGTCAGCTCGTCGCCCACGGCGACCGGCGCGCGGCCGACCAGCGCCGAGGCGCGGTCGATGAAGGCGGCGAAGCGGCGGTGCGCGCGCGCGTGCGCATCGCAGTGTCGCGCATCGAGCGGCCAGCGGCGCATCAGCCTCGATTCGGTCGCGAAGTGCCGGCGCGCGTAACGCGCGAGCGCGCGCAGCGCAGCGCGCAGCCGAACCGCGTCGCGCGTCGCCGCGACGCGGTTGAACAGGCGCAGCAGCTGCCGGTGCTGGCGGTCGACGGCGGCGATGCCGGTGTCGAGCGCGGCGTTCCACTGCAATGCTGCGGGCTCGGAATCGGATCGCGCGCGCATCAGATCAAGCTGGAACGGCCCGGTACGGGCCGGCCACGTCGCCGAGCCTAGTCGCGCGGGATCGGCCCAGGGTTGCGCTGGATCAACCGCGATCAATACCCCATCGCGGCGCCGGCAGGGCGGCGGCGGTCGTTGGCGCCTTCGATGCCGTGCGCGCCGACGACGATGATTTCGGCCGCGCCCCACGGCGCGCGCGGGTGCAGGGTGTAGCCCATGTGCTGCAGCTTGTCGCGCACGGCCGGAGTCAGGTAGCCGGGCTCGACGTCGATGCGGTCGGGCCACCACTGCATGTGCATGCGCGGCGCGTCGGCGGCCTGTTGCGCGTTCATGCCGAAGTCGATCACGTCGAGCATGGTCTGCAGCGTGGTCGAGACGATGGTCGAGCCGCCGGGGCTGCCGGTCAGCATGAACGGGCGGCCGTGCCGGAGCACGATGCTCGGCGCCATCGACGACAGCGGCCGCTTGCCCGGCGCGACCGCGTTGGCCTCGCCCTGAACCAGTCCGTACAGGTTCGGCACCCCGGGCTTGCTGGTGAAGTCGTCCATTTCGTTGTTCAGCAGGAATCCGGTGTCGCCGGCGATCAGCCCGGTGCCGAACAGCGCGTTGATGGTGTAGGTCACGTCGACCGCGTTGCCGTAGGCGTCGAGCACCGAATAGTGGGTCGTGTGCATGCCCTCCGCCGCGGCGCCGGCGCCGCGCACCTGGGGCGACGGCGTCGCGTGGCTCGGCCGGATCGCGGCGCGGATCGCCTCGATGTGCGCCGGCGACAACATCCGCGACAACCGCACGTCGACGAACGCCGGATCGGCGAGCACGGTGTTGCGGTCGGCGAAGGCGTGGCGCTCGGCCTCGGCGATCACGTGGGTGGCGCGCGCGCTGCCCCAGCCCCATTGCGCCAGCGGGTAGGCGGCGAGCACCTGCAGGGCCTCGCACACCGCGGCGCCCGATCCGGGAGGCGGCGTGGTCACCACGGTGTCGCCGCGGTAGCCGCATTGCAGCGCCGGGCTCCAGCGCACGCGGTAGTCGCGCAGGTCGGCCAGGGTGAGCAGGCCGCCGCCGCGGCGGCTGGCGTCGACCAGCGCGCGCGCCACCGGCCCGGCGTAGAAGCCGGCGTCGCCGTCGCGCGCGATGCGCTGCAGGGTGCGCGCCAGCTGCGGCTGGCGCAGCACGCTGCCGACCGCGGGAACGCGGCCGTGGTCGAGGAAGATCGCCGCCGCGGGCTGGTGCGCGGCGAGCAGCGCTGCGTTGCCGCGCAGGATCGCGACCTCGCCGGGGCCCAGGCGCCAACCGTCGCGCGCCAGCGCGATCGCCGGCTGCATGACTTCGGCGCGTGGCAGCGTGCCGAAGCGCGCGAGCGCGGAGTCGAGGCCGCGCACCGTTCCGGGAACGCCGACCGCCAGCCAGGTCTCGGTGCTGCGCCCCGGCACGACGTGGCCCCGGGCGTCGAGGAACATGGTGCGGGTGGCGCGCTGCGGCGCGGTTTCGCGGAAGTCGAGGAAAAGATTGCGGCCGTCGGCCAGGTGGATGGTCATGAAGCCGCCGCCGCCGAGGTTGCCGCAGCAGGGATGCGTCACCGCCAGCGCGTAGCCGACCGCGACCGCGGCGTCGATCGCGTTGCCGCCGCGGCGCAGCATCTCGAGCCCGGCCGCGGTCGCGTCGTGTTGCGCGCTGACCACCATGGCGTGGCGGCCGAGCACCGGTTGCGCGTCGCGCCAGGGCGCCGGCAGCGGCGGCGCCGCCGGCGCGACCGTGCAGCGCAGCGCGACGCAGGCGCCGAGCAGCAGGCACCACGCGGCGGCAGGGCGTCGAGGGGCGCGGTCTGGCGGGCCGTTGGTTGCCGTATGCAACATTGTTGTCTCCTTGTTCGCGCCTTATACGCGCCGGCATCTAACGGTATGAGAACACTGTCGTTGGGATCGCGCAGCCTCGCTTCTACGATTCAGTTCCCATCGTCGAAGTTCCTCCATGACCATCGCCATTTCCCTGATCGGCCTCGCCGCCGGAGTCGTCATCGGTGCCACCGGTGTCGGCGCCGGCGCGCTGATGACCCCGCTGCTGCTGCAGGGGTTCGGGCTGGCTTTGCCGCTGGCGGTCGGTACCGACCTGTGGTTCGCGGCGCTGACCAAGATCTCCGGCGCAATCGCGCATCATCGTCGCGGCCACGTCGCGCACGCCGTTGTGGCGCGGCTGCTGGTGGGAAGCGTCCCCGCCTCGCTGCTCACCCTGGCGGCGTTGCGCGCCGGCTGGATCGCGCGCGCCGCGGCGATGGGGCCGGCGCTGGGCGTCGCCTTGCTGCTGACCGCCGCGCTGGTTCTGGCGCGCGGCGCGTGGCAGCGCATGGCCGCGCGCGTGCGCTGGAGCGCGCGCCGTCGCACCGCGCTCACCGTGCTGCTCGGCGCGGGCATCGGCGTGCTCGTGACCCTCAGTTCGGTCGGCGCCGGCGCGATCGGCTCGAGCGTGATCGTGCTGCTGTACCCGGAACTGCCGGCGCGCAAGCTGGTCGGCACCGACGTCGCGCATGCGGTGCCGCTGACCCTGCTCGCCGGAGCCGGCTACGCGCTGCTCGGCCACGTCGACTGGACCCTGCTCGGCGCGTTGCTGCTGGGGTCGGTTCCCGGGATCTGGATCGGAGCCCGGTTGTGCGCGGCGCTGCCCGAGCGCGCGACGCGCTTCGGCGTGTCGGCCGCGCTGCTGTTCGCCGGCTGGAAACTCATCGCCTGAGACGCATCGCCATGTACCGCTACACCGCCTTCGACCGCCAGTTCGTCCGCGCGCGCGCCGCGCAGTTCCGCGACCAGCTCGAGCGCCACCTGGCCGGCGAGCTCGGCGACGACGAGTTCAAGCCGCTGCGCTTGCAGAACGGCTGGTACATCCAGCGCCACGCGCCGATGACGCGGATCTCGATTCCGTACGGCGCGCTCGACGCCCTCCAGCTGCGCGCGCTGGCCGACATCGCCGACGGATTCGACCGCGGCTACGCGCACTTCACGACGCGGCAGAACGTGCAGTTCAACTGGATCGCGCTGCCGCGCGCCGCCGACGTCATGGACCGCCTGGCCGACGTCGACATGCACGGCATCCAGACCAGCGGGAACTGCGTGCGCAACATCGCCAGCGACGTATTCGCCGGAATCGCTCCCGACGAACTGGTCGACCCCCGACCGTTCGCCGAAATCCTGCGCCAGTGGAGCACCTTGCACCCGGAATTCGCCTACCTGCCGCGCAAGTTCAAGATTTCGCTCAGCGGCGCGCTGGAAGACCGCGTCGCCGCCGGCTGGTACGACATCGCGCTGCAGGCGCTGCGCGACGCCGACGGCGCGCTCGGCTGGCGCGTGCAGGTCGGCGGCGGCATGGGGCGCACGCCGATGATCGGCCGCGTGGTGCGCGAATTCCTGCCGTGGTACGACATGCTGCTGTACGTCGAAGCCATCCTGCGCGTCTACAACAGCTACGGCCGCCGCGACAACATCTGGAAGGCGCGCATCAAGATCCTGGTCAAGGCCGAGGGCCAGCGCTTCGTCGACGCCGTCGAGCGCGAATACGCGGCCATCGTGCACGATGACCTCGACGGCGCCGTGCACCGCATCACCGACGCCGAGCTGCGGCGCGTGGCCGCGCAGTTCGCGCCGCCCGACGGGCTGCGCGACGGCGCGCTGGCGGTTCCCGAGCTGCCGGGCGAGCCGGGCTACGCGCGCTGGCTGCAGCGCAACGTGCACGCGCATCGCTTCGGCGCCTACCGCGCGGTGACGCTGTCGCTCAAGCGCATCGGCCAGGCACCGGGCGACGTGACCTCGGCGCAGATGCGCGCCGCGGCCGACCTGGCCGACGACTTCGGCTTCGGCGAACTGCGCGTCAGCCACGAGCAGAACCTGGTGCTGCCGTGGGTCGAGTCCGGCCGCCTGCCCGAGCTGTGGCGGCGGGCGCGCGCGCACGGCTTCGCCACGCCGAACATCGGCCTGCTCACCGACATCATCGCGTGCCCCGGCGGCGACGTGTGCTCGCTGGCCAACGCGCGCTCGATCCCGATCGCCGCCGCGATCAGCGAGCGCTGGACCGACCTCGACGAACTGCACGACATCGGCGACATCGCGCTGAACATCAGCGGCTGCATCAATTCGTGCGGCCACCATCACAGCGGCCACATCGGCATCCTCGGCGTCGACAAGGACGGCGCCGAGTGGTACCAGGTCACGGTCGGCGGCGCCGACGGCTCGCATCGCGGGCCCGAGGCGGGTCCGGGCCGGATCATCGGCCCGTCGTTCGCCGCCGACGAAGTGCCCGACGTGGTCGAGGCGCTGATCGGCGTGTACCTGGCGCAGCGCGACGCCGGCGAGCGCTTCGTCGACTTCGCCCGCCGTGTCGGCGTCGAGCCGTTCCGCGCGGCCGCCGATGCGGTGCGCAGCAGCACCGCACAACCCCGGGAGCAACAGGCATGAAATTCCTCACCGCCACCGACGACGACTGGGCCGCGGCCGACACGGCGCGCGTCGCGCCGCGCCAGCTGCTGAGTCCGGCGCAATGGGCCGAGGTCGCCGCGCGCTGGCCGGCCGAACTGCCGGTCGGGCTGCTGCTGGACAACGACGCCGACGTGCAGGCGCTCGGTCTGCCGCTGCAGCGTTTCGCCACCATTGCGCTGCGCTTTCCGAAGTGGACCGACGGCCGCGCGTATTCGCAGGCCAGGCTGCTGCGCCGGCGCCTGCGCTGGCGCGGCGAGCTGCGCGCGGTCGGCGACGTGGTGGTCGACATGGCGCTGCAGCTGTCGCGCATCGGCTTCGACATCGCCCTGCTGCGTGCCGGGCAGGACCCGGCGGTGGCGCGGCGCGCGCTGCAGTTCTTCGACGACCTGCTTCCCGGGTCGTTCTACCAGGGCGACGTGCACGAGCCGCGCCCGCTGTTCCTGCGTGCCGAGGCCTTGTGACCATGTCGAGCAGCCCGCTTCCCTTCCGCGCGCCCGACACCGCGGCGCACCCCGCGGCCGGCGACGCGATTGCGCGGCACGCCCGCGCCTCGGCGCAGTTCGCCCAGCGCGACGCCAGCGCGCGTGCGCTTGTGCGCGCCGCGCACGCCGAGTTCGGCGACGCGCTGGTGCAGGCCAGCAGCCTGGGCGTCGAGGACATGGTGCTGACGGACATGCTGGCGGCCGAAGGGCTGCCGGTGGCGGTGGCCACGCTCGACACCGGCATGCTGCACCCGCAGACGCTGGCGCTGGTCGCGCGTGCGCAGGCGCACTACGGGCGCGCGATCGAGGTCTGGCGTGCCGACGCCGCCGCGGTGGCCGCGTTCGCCGCCCGCGAAGGCGAGACGCCGATGTACCGCAGCGTCGAACTGCGCCACGCCTGCTGCGCGGTGCGCAAGCTCGAGCCGCTGGCGCGCATGCTGCACGGGCGGCGGGCGTGGATCGCCGGCCTGCGCCGCGAGCAGTCCGCGCAGCGCGGCGGGCTGGCCGCGCGCGAGACCGACGCCGCCGGGCGCGTCAAGTTCAGCCCGCTGCTCGACTGGACGCTGGGCGACGTCTGGCACTACATCGCGCTGCACGGGGTGCCGTACAACCCGCTGCACGACCAGCACTTCCCGAGCATCGGCTGCGCGCCCTGCACCCGCGCCGTCGCGGTCGGCGAGGACCAGCGCGCCGGGCGCTGGTGGGGGGAGCACGACGGCCCCAAGGAATGCGGGCTGCACGTCGCCCCGGTCGCGGCGCCGCCGCGATCCATCGAGACAACAGGAGACCAGGCATGAACGCCTCCATCGACCCGATCCGGCTGCTGCCTTCGATCGACCACCGCCACCTCGACGCCCTCGAGGAAGAGGCGATCTACGTGCTGCGCGAGGTCGCCGGCGCCTTCGAGCGTCCCGCGCTGCTGTTTTCCGGCGGCAAGGATTCGTGCGTCGTGCTGCGCCTGGCCGAGAAGGCGTTCAAGCGCCGCGGCGACGACGGCCGGTTGCGCGGGCGGCTGCCGCTGCCGCTGCTGCACGTCGACACCGGGCACAACTTCCCCGAGGTCATCGCCTTCCGCGACGCGCTGGTCGCCGCCAGCGGCGACACCCTGCACGTGGCGCACCTCGACGACTCGATCGCGCGCGGCAGCGTGCGGCTGGGGCACGCGCTGGAGTCGCGCAACCCGCACCAGAGCGTGGCGCTGCTCGAGGCGGTCGAGCGGCACCGCTTCGACTGCCTGATCGGCGGCGCGCGGCGCGACGAGGAGAAGGCCCGCGCCAAGGAACGCATCTTCAGCCACCGCGACAGCTTCGGCCAGTGGAGCCCGAAGGAGCAGCGCCCCGAACTGTGGTCGCTGTTCAACACCCGTCTGCGCCCGGGCGAGCACTTCCGCGCCTTCCCGATCAGCAACTGGACCGAGCTCGACGTCTGGCTGTACATCGCGCGCGAGTCGATCCCGCTGCCCGATCTGTACTACAGCCATGCGCGCCGGGTGGTGCGCCGCGGCGAGCTGCTGCAGCCGGTGACCGCGGTGACGCCGCCGCGCGCCGAAGACCGCGTCGAGACCGTGCAGGTGCGCTTCCGCACCGTCGGCGACATGACCTGCACCTGCCCGGTGGCGAGCGAGGCGGCCGACGCGGCCGCGGTGATCGCCGAGACGCTGACCGCCACGCTGAGCGAGCGAGGCGCCACCCGGATGGACGACCGCAGCTCCGACAGCGCGATGGAGCGACGCAAGAAAGAGGGGTATTTCTGATGCACACGCACAACGATTACGCCGAAGAACTGCAGCACAAGGCGCTGCGTTTCCTCACCGCCGGCAGCGTCGACGACGGCAAGAGCACGCTGATCGGGCGTTTCCTGTTCGACAGCCGAGCGATCCTCGCCGACCAGCTCGACGCGCTGCGCGCAAGCGGCGACGCGATCGACCTGGCGCGGCTGACCGACGGCCTGGAGGCCGAGCGCGAGCAGGGCATCACCATCGACGTCGCGTACCGCTACTTCGCCACGCCGCGGCGCAAGTTCATCATCGCCGACGCTCCCGGGCACGAGCAGTACACGCGCAACATGGTCACCGCCGCGGCCGGCAGCGACGCCGCGGTGGTGCTGGTCGACGTCACCAAGCTCGACTTCGGCGCGCTGCGGCTGCTGCCGCAGACCCGGCGCCACAGCCTGCTCGCGCACCTGCTGCGGGTGCCGGCGATCGTGTTCGCGGTCAACAAGCTCGACGCGGTGGCCGACGCGCGCGCCGCATTCGACGCCGTGCGCGATGCGTTGCTCGAGTTCTGCGCCGAGGCTGGAATCGCGCCGGCCGGAATCATTCCGGTGTCGGCCTTGCGCGGCGACAACGTCGCGCAGCGCGCGCAGCACTGGCCGTGGTGGGACGGCCCGACCCTGCTGCAGCTGCTCGAGACCCTGCCGGCGGTGGCCGAGCCGGCCGGCGGCGCGCTGCTGCTGCCGGTGCAGTACGTGGCGCGCGATGAAGGCGGAACCGGGCACCAGGCGCGGGTGTTCTGGGGCCGGCTGGCGCGCGGCGGCGTGCGCGCGGGCGACACCGTGCGCGTGCACGGCAGCGGCGAGCCGGCGCGGGTCGTCGAGGTGCGCCACGCCGGCAGCACGGTCGACGCCGGCGGCGTCGGTCAGTCGGTGGGGCTGGTGCTCGACCGCCAGCTCGACGTGTCGCGCGGCGACTGGCTGGTCGGCGACGGCGAGACCGCCGCGCACACCGCGTTCGACGCCACCCTGGCGTGGCTCGACACCGAGCCCGCGGTGCCGGGGCGCAAGTACTGGCTGCGCCACGGCCACCGCTGGATCGCCGCGCGGATCACCGCGATCGAGGGCCGGCTCGACATCCACACCCTGGCCGAGCACGCCAGCGACGCGCTGGCGGTCAACGACATCGGCCGGGTGCGCATCGAGGCGCAGACCGCGCTGCCGCTGCAGCGCTACGCCGACAACCGCGTCGCCGGCGCGCTGATCGTCGTCGACCCCGCCAGCCACCGCACCAGCGGCGCGCTGCTGGTGCGCGAGGCGCTGTGATGGGCCGGGTGGCGTTCATCGGCGCCGGTCCCGGCGCCGCCGACCTGGTCACGCTGCGCGGCGCGCGGCTGCTGGCGGACGCCGACGTGGTGCTGGCCGACGCGCTGATCGACGCCGAGTTCCGCACCCTGGCGCCTCAGGCGCGCTGGATCGACGTCGGCAAGCGCGGGTTTCGCGCCAGCACAAGCCAGGCGCGGATCAACGCGCTGCTGCGGCGCGCCGCGCGCAGCCACGCGCTGGTCGTGCGCCTGAAGGGCGGCGATCCGAGCCTGTTCGGCCGCCTCGACGAGGAACTCGAGACCCTGGCCGCGGCCGGAGTCGCCTGCGAG
This sequence comes from Pseudomonadota bacterium, assembly GCA_021798395.1. Taxonomy (GTDB): domain Bacteria; phylum Pseudomonadota; class Gammaproteobacteria; order Burkholderiales; family Burkholderiaceae_C; genus Thiomonas_A. Next base: position 185 of record JAJZHS010000041.1, on the reverse strand, counting down.
GTCGTTCCCGGAGTCAGCGCCGCGCTGGCCGCCGCGGCCGACACCCGGCTGCCGCTGACGCGCCGCGGCCGCGCGCGCAGCGTGGCCTTCAGCACCGCGATGACCCGCGACGGCGCGCTGCACGCGCGCCGCGGTGCCGACTCCGAAGTGTTCTACATGGCCGGCCGCCAGCTCGGCGCGCTCGG
>JAJZHS010000358.1 GCA_021798395.1 Pseudomonadota bacterium | reverse complement strand
GCAGTCCGCCGATGCAGTGCTTGTCGACCACCACCGCCTGCGGCCAGCTCAGGCGCGCTCCGGCGTGCACCATCGAGCGGGTCAGCGCGGTGACTTCGCCGGCGTTGAGCCTGCCGTCGGCGCAGGCGACCAGGAAGGCTGCGATCTCGACGTTCGACAGCCGCCCGGCGACGGTGTCGCCGATGATGGCGTCGAACTGGCTTTCGCCGAGGTGGCCGCCGAAGATCTTCGTCCGCACGTGGTGCATGGCGTCGCTGGGCTGGGCGAAGCGAAACCGCAGCCGCTCGCCGGCGTCCGGCGCCAGTCGCTGCCACGCCGCCTCGGACAGACCGACCTCGTCGGCGCCGACGAGGTCGCCGGCGCTGAGGATGTTGAGGGTGGCGACGATGCTGCGCCGGGCGCCGAGCACTTCGATGCGGGCGTGCGCTTCGAACCCCTCGGCGCGCACCACCGGCGAGTCTGCGCGCAGCACCACGACCGGCTCGTGGTGGGTGTCGATTCCCAGGCGGCGCGGCTGCAGCGAGAAGTCGGCCGTCGGCACGGCGTCGTCGATGGTGCTCAAGTCCGCCTCCCGGTCCCGCATCGCACGTCCGCCTCCCCGGCCGCCATCGATACCCCCAACTGTAAACCGCGCAAGCGGCGCGGACAATCTCGGACAATCGCCGCGGACCGGCGCGGCGGCGCAGATCAGCGCTGCGGGAACAGCAGCCGCGACACGGTGTCGTTGTCGATCGGCTCGTCGAACAGGGTGCGCACCAGCAAGTCGCTGCCGAGCACCTGCGGGGCGAACAGCATGTCGGGCTGCACGCGGCGGATCTTCGCCAGGTGGCGCGCGTCGTTGACTCCGGCGATGGTCTTCACCCCGGGCGCCAGTTCCTTGACCGCGAGCACCGCGAACGCGTTCTCGGCGTCGTCGTCGCGCAGCGTCAGCACCGCGCGCGCCTGCGGCACCCCTGCTTCCTCGAGCACCTCGTTGCGCGTGGCGTCGCCGACCACCACGTCGGCCTCCGCCGGAAACGGAGACGCGCGCCCCGGCGTCAGCACCACCGTCACCGGAACGCCGCGCTCGTGCAGGTCGCGCCACATGGTGTAGGCCAGGCTCGACGCGCCGAGGATGACGAAATGGTTGCGACGCTGTTGCCGTTGCATGCGATGCTCCAATGCGCGCTTGATGCTGCCGCCGATCAGCGGCCCGATGACCACCGACAGCGTGGTCGCGAACACCGTGATGCCGGCGACGATCAGCGACACGGTGAACAGCCGCGCCTGCGCGGTGCGCGGCACGATGTCGCCGTAGCCGACCGTCGACATGGTCTCGATGGTGTAGTAGAAGGCGGTGGTCAGATTGCGGATCGGCGGCGCGTAGCCTGCGCCCATCCACAGGCTGCCGAGCACGCCGTAGACCGTGAGCCCGCCGATTCCGAGCAGCCCGAACGCGGTGCCCGCGGCGACGCTGCTGTGGTCGTAGCGGCGCGGGTACGCGAGCAGCACCAGCAGCAGCGCCAGCAGCAGCACGAACGACGCGCTGTGGCGCTGCCCGGACCATGCCTCGAGGCCCGCGCCGAACCCGGCCAGCAGCACGCTGACGACCCACGCCAGCCGCGCGCGCTGCGCCAGCCCGGGCGCCATCAGCAGCAGTCCGCCGCCGAGCAGCACCGGCGGCAGCACGGCGAAGTCGGCCAGCCGCACCAGCCCGGCGGCGCTGTCGCGCAGCAGCGCGTTCCAGGCCTGCAGCAGCGCGGGCGCGCGCGGCGCCACGAGCAGCAATCCGGCGGCCGCGGCGAGCAGCGCGCCGAGCAGCTGCGGGCCGCGCGCGCGCCACCACGCGAACAGATCGGCGGCGCGCCGGCGACGCGTTGTTCCGTTCATGCGTCCGCCCCGCCGTGCGGCGCGCCGAGCACCTTGCCGGGATTGAGCAGCCCGAGCGGATCGAGCGCGTCTTTCAGCGCGCGCATCATGCCCAGCGCCACCGGGTCCTTGTAGCGCTGCAGTTCGTCGCGCTTGAGCTGGCCGATTCCGTGCTCGGCCGAGAAGCTGCCGCCGCAGGCGTGGGCCGCGTCGTGCACGATGCGGTTGCACGCATGCTGATTCCTGGCCAGGAAGTCCGCGGCGCTGGAGCCATCGGGCGCCTGCACGTTGTAGTGCAGGTTGCCGTCGCCGAGGTGGCCGAAGACGACCAGCCGCGCTCCGGGAAGCTCCGCGGCGAGCCGTGCGGCGGTGGTTTCGACGAACGCCGCCATGCGCGAGATCGGCACCGCGATGTCGTGCTTGATGTTCAGACCCTCGGCGGCCTGCGCCAGCGGAATGTGCTCGCGCAGCGCCCACAACGCGTTCGCCTGCGCCAGGCTCTGCGCGACCGCGACGTCGCCGGCCAGGCCGTGTTCGATGGCCTCGCCGAGCACCTGTTCGAGGCGCTGCTGGGCGTGCGCCTCGCTTTCGGCGTCGGACAGCTCGAGCAGCACGCACCACGGCGCGTCGAGCTGCAGCGGCAGCGCCAGCGCCGGGAAATGCCGGCGCACCAGCTGCAGGCTGTACGCGCTCATCAGCTCGAATCCGGTCAGCGCCGCGCCGAGCGCGGCGCGCGCGCGCTGCAGCAGCGCGACCGCGTCGCGCACCCCGCGCAGCGTGGCCAGCGCGGTGCGCTGCGCGGCCGGCTGCGCGTACAGCTGCAGCGACGCCGCGGTGATGATTCCCAGCGTCCCCTCGGCGCCGATGAACACGTCGCGCAGGTCGTAGCCGGTGTTGTCCTTGCGCAGGCTCGACAGCCCGTTCCATACCGCGCCGGCGGCGTTGACCACTTCCAGCCCCAGGCACAGCGCGCGCGCGTTGCCGTAGCGCAGCACCGCGGTGCCGCCGGCGTTGGTCGACAGAACCCCGCCGATGGTCGCGCTGCCTTCGG
>JAJZHS010000357.1 GCA_021798395.1 Pseudomonadota bacterium | reverse complement strand
CGCGCGACTACGACCGGCTCTCGGCGCTGGGCGCCGAGCAGGCGCGGCGCCTGGGCGCCTGGCTGGCCGGCGTCGGCGCGCGTCCCGGTGTCCTGCACAGCGGCACCCTGGCGCGCCAGCGCGACACCGCGCGCCACTGCGTGCAGGCCTGGCGCGGCGACGCGGCGGCGCCGCCCGACGTGCAGCCCGACCCGGGCTTCGATGAATTCGACCACCGCGAAGTGCTGCTGCGCTCCGCGCCCGAATTCGCTGCGCCGGGCCACCTCGAAGCCCGCCTCGCCGCCGTGCCGGACGCGCGGCGCGCGTTCCAGTCCCTGTTCGCCGCCGCCGTCGCGCGCTGGGTCGACGGCGCGCACGACGCCGACTACACGATGGGCTGGGCCGCGTTCGGCGCGCGCTGCGGCGACGCCGCGCGCGCCGCGCTGCAGCGCGCCGACGGCGCCGACGTCTGGATCTTCACCTCGGCCGGGACCATCGCCGCCGTGCTGCAGCAGGTGCTGCGCGTTCCCGACGCGCAGGCGCTGGATCTGCTGTGGGCGATCCTCAACGCCAGCGTGACCCAGCTGGGCTGGCGCGACGGCCGCCTGCGGCTGCTGCAGTTCAACTCGGTGGCGCACCTGGCCGGTGCGCGCGACCTGCTCAGCCACCGCTGAGCGCCACGAAGGAGACCCGCATGTCCGTCACCCAACCCGCCGCGCTGTTCGACCTGCACGGGCGCATCGCGCGGTTCACCGGCGCCAGCCGCGGCATCGGCCGGGCCATCGCCGACGGCCTGGCCGCGCAAGGCGCCCACGTCATCGTCAGCAGCCGCAAGGCCGAGGCCTGCGAAGCGGTGGCGGCGGCGATTCGCGCCGCCGGCGGCGCGGCGCAGGCGTTGGCCTGCCACATCGGCGAACTCGACGCCATCGCGCAGCTGTACGCGCGCATCGACGCCGAGCACGGCCGCCTCGACATCGTGGTCAACAACGCGGCGACCAACCCGCACTACGGGCCGATCTGGGAGACCGACGCGGCGGCGTTCGGCAAGACCGTCGACGTCAACATCCGCGGCTACTTCTTCATGTGCGCGCAGGCCGTGCAGCGCATGCGCCGCAGCGGCGGCGGCGCGATCGTCAACGTGGCGTCGGTCAACGGCGTGCGTCCCGGCGCGCTGCAAGGCATCTATTCGATCACCAAGGCGGCGGTGATCGCGATGACCGAGGCCTACGCCAAGGAGGTCGCGGCCGACGGCGTGCGCGTCAACGCGCTGCTGCCCGGGCTGACCGACACCCGTTTCGCGCAGACCCTGATCGCCAACCGCGAGGTGCTCGCCGGCGCGCTGCGCCAGATTCCGCTGGGGCGCGTCGCGCAACCCGGCGAAATGGTCGGCGCGGTGCTCTACCTGGTGTCGCCCGCAGCGTCGTACACCACCGGTGTGTGCCTGCCGGTCGACGGCGGCTACCTGATCGGCTGACGCATCGGCCGACAACCTCACGGAGGCAGCATGGACTTCGCCTATTCCCCGCGCGTCGAGGCGCTGCGCACGCAACTGCGCGACTTCGTCGACAGCCATATCGTGCCGCGCATCGGCGCGCACCGCGACGCGCTCGCCGCCGGGCAGTTCCCGGTTCCGTTCGTCGACGAACTCAAGGCGCTGGCGCGCTCCGAGGGGCTGTGGAACCTGTTCCTGCCGCAGTTGCCCGGCGACGCGCCGGGCACGCGGCTGAGCAACCTCGACTACGCGCCGCTGGCCGAGATCATGGGCCGCGTGGCGTGGGCCCCTGAGGTGTTCAACTGCAACGCGCCGGACACCGGCAACATGGAGCTGCTGCTGCACTCCGGCACCGAGGCGCAGCGCGCGCGCTGGCTGCAGCCGCTGCTCGACGGCGCGATCCGCTCGGCGTTCGCCATGACCGAGCCCGACGTGGCCTCGTCGGACGCGGCCAACATCACCACCTCGATCGTGCGCGACGGCGACGGCTGGCGCATCAACGGCCGCAAATGGTTCATCACCAATGCCGCGCACCCGCGCTGCGCGCTGCTCATCGTGATGGGCAAGACAGACCCGCAGGCCGACGCCCACCGCCAACAGAGCATGATCCTGGTGCCGCGCGACACGCCCGGGGTGCGGATCGTGCGCAACATCGGCGTGGTCGGCCATCACGCGCCCGAGGGACACTGCGAGATCGTGCTGCGCGACGTGCGCGTTCCCGCGGACGCCCTGCTCGGCGGCGCGGGCGAGGGCTTCGCCATGGCGCAGGCGCGGCTCGGGCCCGGGCGCATCCACCACTGCATGCGCGCGATCGGCGCCGCCGAGCTGGCGCTGGAACTGATGACCGAGCGCGCGCTGGAGCGCCGCGCCTTCGGCCGCTACCTGCACCAGCACGGGACCATCGCCGACTGGATCGCGCGCTCGCGGCTGGACATCGAGCAGGCGCGGCTGCTGGTGCTGAAGACGGCGTGGCTGATCGACCGCGACGGCGCGCGCGCCGCGCGGCGCGAGATCGCGATGATCAAGTCCGTGGTGCCGCAGATGCTGTGCACCGTCTGCGACCGTGCCATGCAGGTCTACGGCGCGATGGGGCTGAGCCCCGACACGCCGCTGGTCGAGCACTGGACCGCAGGCCGCGCGCTGCGCATCGCCGACGGCCCCGACGAGGTCCACCTGCAGTCGGTGGCGCGGGCCGAGATCAAGCAGCGCCAGGGCGCGTTCGGCGCCGGCGCCGCGTACCTGACGCCGCCGCCCGGCGGCGCGCAATGAACCCCCGGGAGGGCGCGACCATGCAGGACTTCGACCAGGGCACCGCGGTCATCACCGGCGCGGCCAGCGGCATCGGCCTGGCGCTGGCGCGCGCCGCCGCGGCGCGCGGCATGCGGCTGGTGCTCGCCGACCTCGACGCGGCACGGCTGCGCGAGGCCG
>JAJZHS010000040.1 GCA_021798395.1 Pseudomonadota bacterium | reverse complement strand
GCCGACGCCAAGTGCACGCGCTGCCACGACGAGAACGAATCCAAGCCGATCCTGGCGTTCTTCCAGACGCCGATGGGCGTCACCGGCGACTCGCGCACGCCGACCTGCGAAAGCTGCCACGGACCCAGCCTGGCGCACCTGCGCGGCCCGGTCGACGGCAAGCTCGCGCCGCCGGACGTGATGTTCAACAAGGACGGCCCGTTCCCGCAATCGAGCGCCGACCAGCGCGCCGCGGTGTGCCTGACCTGCCACAAGGGCACGCAACGCACCCACTGGGAAGGTAGCCCGCACCAGGTCAACGGCCTGGCGTGCAACAGCTGCCACAAGATCCACGCCAAGATCGACCCGGTGCGCACCAAGGGCCTGCAGCAGAACGTCTGCTACACGTGCCACAAGGATCGCCGCGCCGACTTCATGAAGATTTCGCATCACCCGGTTCCCGAGGGCAAGATGATGTGCTCGGATTGCCACAATCCGCACGGCTCGGTCGGCCCGTACCTGATGAAGAAGGCCACCATCAACGAGACCTGCTGGACCTGCCACGCCGACAAGCGCGGTCCGTTCCTGTGGGAGCACGAGCCGGTCGAAGAGAACTGCACCAACTGCCACAACCCGCACGGCTCGAACATCGCGCCGCTGCTGAAGGCCCGCCCGCCGTTCCTGTGCGAAGAGTGCCATGACGGCCCGCACCAGAGCGCCAACATGATGGGTCCGAACGTCGCTGCTCCGAATGGAAGCTCCGGCACCGTCGGCGAAGGCTGCCTGAACTGCCACATCATGGTTCACGGTTCGAACAACCCGGCCGGCGCCTTCCTGCACCGCTGACACGACAACATAGCTAGGAGCACGTGATGAAAAACCGCAACACCGTGCTGCGCACCCGCCCGCTCACCCTCGCGCTGCGCGCCGCCCTTGCCACCCTCGCGGTGGTGTCGGTGGCGCCGGCAGCGATGGCCGACGCGGCGCTGCAGCAGCTGATCCAGCCGACCAACACCGTCAGCTTCGGCGGTATCTGGGTCCAGCACAGTTCGGACCTGTTCGGCCAGTACAACGGACTGGAAAACTCTGGAGCGACCGCGCTCGGCGACTTCAGCCTGCGCGGCGGCAACGGCTACGGCCAGCAGCCCGGCGCGAACACCTGGTTCGTGCAGGGCAAGAACCTCGGCACCACCTCGCGCTCGCTGGCGGCCGGAATGGCCGACCAGGGCACCTGGAGCCTGGGTTTGAGCTGGGACCAGCTGCGCAACTACGGCGGCGACTCGTTGTCGACCAATCCAGGCGGTCTGATGACCCCTTTGGTTGGTGACCCCGGCGGCAACATTTTCACGCTGCCTTCGGCGTTCGGCTACATCAACGGCACGACGAACTCCAAGGGTACTGAAACCATCGTTCCGGGCAATGCGCAGGAACAGTTCTTCCATACCGACCATCTGTACGTTCAGCGGAACACGACGAAGTTCGAAGCGAGCCACCAGCTCAACAAGCAATGGAACATCACGTTCCATTGGACGAACATCCGCGAAACCGGAGCGATCCTGGCGTCGGCCATGAGTGATGCCGTGACCAATACTGCCGTCACAAGCACGGGCATCCTCGCCGGCCAGCCGGTGTATGGCAATCCAGCCGGTCAGCAGACCATTGGCCTGCCGTACCCGACCGACTATCGGACGAACAACATCCGAGTGGCGCTGAACTGGGCTGGAGATAAGGGATTCTTCACCGGCGCCTACTACGGTTCGTTGTTCCACGACGCGTACACGGCGGTCATGTTCCCGAACATCTACCAGGTCAACAACGCAGATGGAACGGGCTATGCCAACGGGATTTCAACCGGGGGCACTTCGTATCCGATGGACCTCGAATCGCTGCCGCCGAGCAATAGCGATAACGAAGTCCAGTTCAGTGGAGGTTACGACCTGAACTCGCGTACGCAGCTTGTCGGTGGCTACACCTACGGCCGCAACACGCAGAACATGGCGTATGCGTACGAGCCCGCGCAAATCGGCGTCAACGACGCCGCCGCGACGCAAGTCACCCCGCAAAATCCGCCCGTCGGATCGCTCAACGCGCTGGTCATCAATCAGCATGCGAACTGGAATATCACCAACCGCACCACGCGTGACCTCACGCTTTCGGCTGGAATGATTTACAGCAAGCGCGATAACCAGACGCCGAGCAATCTGTACAACTTCCAAGCTCCGGACGGAAACTTCCGCTCAACCGGGTCACTGCTCGGGGACGACTGGTTCACGGTCTACAACATCCCGATGAGCAACAGTCATCTGCAGACCAAGGCCGACGCCGACTGGCGCTTCATGCCGGGCCAGCGTCTGCATCTGGCTTTGCAGAACGAAAAGATCGAACGCTGGTGCGACAGTACCGCGTACATGTCGCCGGGCGTCGTCGTGATGGCGGCGGATGGCAACACCTACGCGCCGACCGGTTGCGCGGCCGTTCCCGAGAGCAAGGAGAACTCGGCCAAGCTCGACTACTTCCTGACGCCGGGCGGCAGCCTGAATTTCCGCGCGGGCATGAAGTGGGCGAACCGCAAGTCGACGTACAACCCGTATTTCTACAACCCGATCACCGACGCGACTCCGACTCCCTCGTCGCAGGCCGACGGTGGTACCGGTGAGAACGATATGGCGGGCTGGATGGCGTTCTTCGATGCGTCACGTCGGCAAGTGCAGGGGCATTTCGGTGTGACGTGGACGGCGAGCAGCGCGTTCGATCTCAGCCTTGATGGCGCCTTCGGCAACGACGAGTATCCGGATTCGGCGCTCGGTATGCAGAATGGTCACGACGCGACGGTCGATCTGCAAGGCGACTTCCAGATCACCGGGAACGCGATGGCCACTGCCTACGCCACCTGGCAGATGACCAACAGTTCGACGCTGCATCAGAGCGGCCACGGGTATGACTGGACCACCGCGCTCAAGGACCAGGCTGTGACCCTTGGCGCGTCGTTCACGCAGAAGGGCCTGATGGCCGACAAGCTGGCTTTGGCCGCCGACCTGTCGTACTCGGTCGACACCAACAGCGCCAATGCCGAAGTTGTCGCGACCGGTACGTACAGCTGCGCGTCGACCGGGGCTTCATGCGGAAATGTTCCGGACCTGAAGACGACCATCACGCGCCTGAACCTCAGCGGCAACTACACGGTCGACAAGCACAGTTCGGTCCGCGTCGGCTATCTGTTGGAGCGCGCGCAAGTGGCGGACTACCTGTACACCGCGTACGAGATGGGAACGACGCCAAGCGGGCTGCTGCCTTGGTACCTGCCCGGCGGCGGCAACCCGTCGGTGACGCAGAACGCGGTCTACGCCGAGTACACCTACTCGTTCCAGTAAGGGGAACGGGCGCCCGCGGCCTGCCGCGGGTGCTCCTCCCAATTTCGGTTTCCTCCAGAGAAGGGCTGACGGGGACCGGCGCAAGCCGGGCCCCGTTTTTTTCAGTGCGGCATCGATCCCGGGAACAGGTGGATGACCAGCACGCCGCAGACGATCAGACCGATTGCTGCCAGCGCCGCCGCGGCGGCTCAAGGCGTCACCGGCTGCCAGTCGCGCGCCCGGTAGCCCTGCGCGTCGACCGCGTCGGCGTGCCAGGCCAGCGCGCGCCGGCCGCGGCAGCGCCACCAGACCGCGTCGTCGTGGCCGGCGACGACCGCCGGCACGAACGCGGCGCCCGGATGCGCGTGGCAATACGCGCGCACGGCGGCGCCGGCGCGGCGCGCGGTGCGCGCTTTCGCGTCGCAGCGCCGGTTGGCGCCGTACACGCAGGCGAGCACGCGGCCCCCGGCGCAGCGCCATGCCACCCACGCGTCGTCGGCAAGCCGCAGGCGGTGCGCGATCCACGGCGGCAGCGCCGGCCCGGCCCAGCGCCGGTCGGGCGCGTCGATGGTGCCGAGCGCGCGGCAGTACGCCTGCGCGTCGGTGTGGCGCGCGCCGTGCGCCGCCGCGCGCGGAATCCAGGCGCAGGCGGCGCCGGCGAGGGCGAACGGCAACAGGAAGGCGTGCATCGCGGGCGCGGAAAACGCTTGGAACCCGCGCCGCGGCGCAGGTTCCGCGCGATGCGCGGCCGCGTCGCCGCCGCCGCTCAGTTCATCGACCAGCCGTGGCTGATGGTGATCGACTGCCCGGTCAGCGCCGCGGTCGGGAACGCGGCCAGGAACAGCGCGGTCTGCGCCACGTCGTCCAGCGTCGTGAACGCGCCGTCGACGGTGTCGCGCAGCATGACGTTGCGCACCACGTCCTGTTCGCTGATGCCGAGTTCCTTGGCCTGCTCCGGAATCTGGTTGTCGACCAGCGGGGTGCGCACGAAGCCCGGGCACAGCACGTGGCTGCGCACGCCCTTCGCGCCGCCTTCCTTGGCCAGCACGCGGGCCAGCCCGAGCAGGCCGTGCTTGGCCGCGACGTAGGCGCTCTTCAGCGGCGACGCCTCGTGCGAGTGCACCGACCCCATGTACAGCACGACGCCGCCGCGCTGGTCCTTGTACATGCTGCGCAACGCCGCCTTGGTGCACAGGAACGCGCCGTCGAGATGGATCGCCAGCAGCCGCTTCCAGTCGGCGAACGCGAACTGCTCGATCGGGTTGACGATCTGGATCCCGGCGTTGGCCACCAGCACGTCGATCTCGCCCAGTCCGGCCACCGCGCGCGCGAACCCGGCGTCGACCTGCGCCTCGTCGGACACGTCCATCGCCACGCCGAGCGCGCGGCCGCCGGCGGCGACGATCTCCTGCGCCACGGCGTCGGCGCCGGCCTGGTTCAGGTCGGCCACCGCGACCGCGGCGCCGGCCTGCGCGAACACGAGCGCGAGATTGCGGCCGATTCCGCTGGCCGCTCCGGTGACCAGCGCGGTCTTGCCCTTCAGACTCGTTTGGGTGATCTGCATGTTTCCTCCTGTCGGCGCCGGGCGCCTGGATGTTGCACAGCAGCATCCAAGTTTAGCCGCAGCGCGTGATGCGCGTCCCGATCAGCGCGCTGCGCGCGGCTGTTCGAGCAGCCACGCATACAGCGCCTTGCGGTCGGCGTCGAACAATTCGGCGACGACCGCCGCGGCGCGCGACGCCGGCAGTTCGCGCGCCAGCCGCAGCAGCCAGCGCCGCGCCTGCGCCAGTTCGGGCGCCGCGGCGGCGGCCGGCTGCAGCACGAGGACGAATTCGCCGTGCGCGCGCTGCGCGTCGGCGGCGAGCCAGTCCAGCAGCTGCTGCGGCGTGCCCTCGACCAGGTTCTCGAACTGCTTGCTCAGCTCCTTGGCCAGCAGCACCCGCGGCGGCGCTTCGCGTGCCGCCTGCTGCAGCGCGCGCAGGCTGGCTTCGATGCGGTGCGGCGTCTCGAAGCAGACCACCGCGCGCGGCGCGTCGAGCTGGGCGCGCCAGAACACGTCGCGCTGCTGCGCGCTGCTCGGCACGTAGCCGACGAAGCTGTAGCCCGAGTCGAGCGCGAACCCGCTGGCGCTCAGCGCGGTGGTCACCGCGCTGGGGCCGGGAAGCGGCATCACGGTGTGGCCGGCCTCGCGCGCCGCGCGCACCAGCGCTGCGCCCGGGTCGTTGATCCCCGGTGTTCCTGCGTCGCTGACGAAGGCCACGCGCTCGCCCGCGGCCAGGTGGCGCAGCAGCGCCTCGGCGGCGGCCTGCTCGCGGTGGCGGTCTGCGCGCAGCAGCGGCTTGTGCAGCCCGTAGGCCTGCAGCAGGCGCTGCGCCATGCGCGTGTCTTCGGCGGCGACGCGGTCGCAGCGCGCCAGCAGCGCCAGCGCGCGCAGGCCGATGTCGGCCAGGTTGCCGATCGGAGTGGGAACCAGCAGCAGGCACGGCGACGGCAACGCCTGCGTCGCGCATAATCGGAGCGCCGCCTGGGCGGCGGCGAGGGCTTCGGGTGCGGCGGTGGTCATGGTGATGGAGGGCGCGCAACGCAGGCAGCTCGGCGCAAGTGCCGAGGAACGCGCCTGTGCCTACCTGCTGCGGCAGGGCGTGCAGATCGTGCAGCGCAATTATCGCGTGCGCGCAGGCGAGATCGATATCGTCGCGCGCGACGCGGGCTGCCTGGTGTTCGTCGAGGTGCGCATGCGCAGCGCTGCCGGCCACGGCAGCGCCGCGGCCAGCGTCGACGCGCGCAAGCGCGCGCGGCTGCTGCGCGCGGCGCGGCACTACCTGATGCGCCTGGGCGACGCCGAACTGCGCTGCCGCTTCGACGTGATCGCCATCGACGCCGGCGCGCTGCGCTGGCTGCGCGACGCGTTCGGCGCCGCGGACTGACGCGCCGCCCCGGGCGGCGCGATCGGCGCCGGCCCGATAATGGCGGTGTCTTCCGCCGAGTCCCGCTTCCGGGCTTCGCCTCCCTGCCTTCATTGCCTCCTTGCCGACCATGCTCGAAGAACGTATCCGCATGCACTTCCACGAAAGCGCGCAGCTCAAACAGCAGGCCGCCGCGCTGCTCGCCGAGCCGCTGGCGCAGGCCATCGCGGCGCTGGCCAACGCGCTGGCCAACGGCGGCCGCGTGCTGGCGTGCGGCAACGGCGGCTCGGCCGCCGACGCGCAGCATTTCGCCGCCGAACTGGTCGGCAGGTTCGAGCGCGAACGCCCCGAACTGGCCGCGGTCGCGCTGAGCACCGACAGCTCGATCCTGACCGCGATCGGCAACGATTACGGTTTCGACCAGGTGTTCGCCCGCCAGGTGCGCGCGCTGGGGCAGCCCGGCGACGTGCTGCTGGCGATCAGCACCAGCGGCAATTCGCCCAACGTCGTCGAGGCGGTGCGCGCGGCCCAGGAACGCGACATGTCGGTCATCGGTCTAAGCGGCAAGGGCGGCGGGCAGCTGACCGCGCTGTTGCGCGATGTCGACGTCCATCTGTGCGTTCCGCACGACAGGACGGCCCGCATCCAGGAGTTGCATTTGCTGATGATTCACTGCATTTGCGACGGCGTAGACTGGACTTTGATGGGCGAACCGGAGAATGGACAATGAGTGGACGTATGCGAACGGCGCGTCGCGCCGGCTTGGTTCTGCTGGGTGCGCTGACCTTGACGCAGCTGCAGGGGTGCTTCCTGCTGGGTGCGGCAGCGGTCGGCGGCACCGCGCTGGTCGCGACCGACCGGCGCACCACCGGCTCGCAGCTCGAGGACCAGACCATCCAGATCAAGGCCGCGTCGCGGATCAGCCAGGCGCTCGGCGGTCAAGGTTCCGTCAGCGTCAACAGTTACAACCAGCAGGTTCTGCTGACCGGGCAAGTTCCCAGCGCGGCGCTCAAGCAACTCGCCGCGCAGGTCGCCGCCGACGTGCCGAACGTCAAGTCGGTGGCCAACGAGATCGAGATCGGCATGAATGAGTCGCTGACCGACCAGGCCAACGACACGTATCTGACGTCGAAGGTGCGCGCCGCGTTCATCGACGACAAGGCGTTGTATTCGCAGGCGTTCATGATCACGACGTGCGACGGGGTGGTGTACCTGCAGGGTCTGGTCACGCCGGCCGAGGGCGCCGAGGCGGCCGCGGTGGCCAGCGGCCTCAGCGGCGTGAAGAAGGTGGTCACGCTGTACCAGACGATCAGTCCGGCGCAGCTCGAGAACAACTACAGCGGCCAGGTGTCGACGCCGCAACCGCCGCCCGGCAATCCGCCGGCGGCGTCGCCGAAGCCGTCGACTCCCTGACGCTTTCGATTTCCAACGAACCGCAAGGTGATAACCGATGAGTCTGCTGCAAGTCCCCGCCGGCAAGAGCCTGCCCGATGATTTCAACGTCGTGATCGAAATCCCGGCCGGCGCGCCGCCGGTGAAGTACGAAGTCGACAAGACCAGCGGCGCGCTGTTCGTCGACCGCTTCATGTCCACCGCGATGCACTACCCGTGCAACTACGGCTACATCCCGCAGACGCTGTCGGAGGACGGCGACCCGGTCGACGTGCTGGTCGTCACGCCGCTGCCGCTGGTGCACGGCTGCGTCGTGCGCTGCCGCCCGGTCGGCATTCTGAACATGACCGACGAGGCCGGCGCCGACGCCAAGCTGATCGCGGTTCCGGTCGACAAGCTGCTGCCGCTGTACCGGCACATCAAGACGCCCGACGACCTGGCGCCTGAACTGCTGCGCCAGATCGAGCATTTCTTCAACCACTACAAGGACCTCGAGCCCGGCAAGTGGGTCAAGACCGAAGGCTGGGCCGGAGTCGACGCGGCGCGCGCCGAGATCGACGCCAGCGCGAAGCGCTACGCCCAGGTCGACAAGACCTGACGGCGTGTCGGCCTTGCGGCGCACCCGGGCCAGGCCGGGCGCGCCCTCCATGACCATGCGCGCGGACATGACTGCGCGCGTGCCATGGGCATGGCGCGCCGCGCGCGCGCAGCGCCTATACTCGCACACGCTTGTCGGAGTGCTTGTCGCCGCGCGTCGCGCGGCTGGCTGAGATCGCGTTCGCGCGGAATCCGTTGAACCTGATCGGGGTCGTACCCGCGTAGGGAACCAAGTCGCGCCAACGGCGCGACCGGCGTTTCGACAGGCCTGACCCGATCCAGGAGACCAGCATGTCCGAAGCCCGCCGCAGTGTCGACCCCGCGCGTCTGTCCAGCCGCATCACCCGCACCCCGTTTCCGGCCTCGCGCAAGGTCTATCTGGAAGGCCCTTCGGGCGTGCGCGTGCCGTGGCGCGAAATCGCGCTGTCGGACACCCTGGTCGAGGACGCCCCCGGCGTGACGCGGCTGGAGAGCAACGCTCCGCTGCGCGTCTACGACAGCTCGGGCCCGTACACCGACCCCGACGCCGCGATCGACGTGCGCGCCGGGTTGCCGGCGCTGCGCGCGGCGTGGATCGCCGCACGCGGCGACAGCGACCCGCTCGACGGCCCGAGCAGCGCGTTCGGTCGCGCGCGCCAGTCCGATCCGGCCACCGCCGCGCTGCGTTTCGCGGCGCCTCCGGCGCCGCGCCGTGCGCGCGCCGGAGGCAACGTCACCCAGCTGCACCTGGCGCGCCGCGGCATCGTCACCCCCGAAATGCACTACATCGCGCTGCGCGAGAACCTGCGCCGCGCCCAGTTGCCCGAGGCGCTGCGGCAGAACGGCGGCCAGCACCGCGGCGGCTGGTTCGGCATGCAGCACGAGGTCAGCGCCGAATTCGTCCGCGCCGAGGTCGCCGCCGGGCGCGCGGTGATCCCGGCCAACATCAACCATCCGGAAAGCGAGCCAATGATCATCGGCCGCAACTTCCTGACCAAGGTCAACGCCAACATCGGCAACTCGGCGGTGACCAGCGACATCGAGGACGAAGTCGACAAAATGGTCTGGGCGATCCGCTGGGGCGCCGACACCGTGATGGACCTGTCGACCGGCCGGCACATCCACGAAACCCGCGAGTGGATCGTGCGCAACAGCCCGGTGCCGATCGGCACGGTGCCGATCTACCAGGCGCTGGAGAAGGTCGACGGCGTCGCCGAGGCGCTGACCTGGGAACTGTTCCGCGACACCCTGATCGAGCAGGCCGAGCAGGGCGTCGACTACTTCACCATCCACGCCGGCGTGCTGCTGCGCTACATCCCGCTGACCGCGCAGCGCGTCACCGGCATCGTTTCGCGCGGCGGATCGATCATGGCCAAGTGGTGCCTGGCGCACCACCAGGAAAACTTCCTGTACACGCATTTCGACGACATCTGCGCCATCATGAAGGCCTATGACGTGACCTTCTCGCTCGGCGACGGGCTGCGCCCGGGCTCGATCGCCGATGCGAACGACGAAGCCCAGTTCAGCGAGCTGCGCACCCTCGGCGAACTCACGCGCATCGCCTGGAAGCACGACGTGCAGGTGATGATCGAAGGCCCCGGCCACGTGCCGCTGCACATGGTCGCGGTCAACGTCGACGAAGAGCTCAAGCACTGCTATGAAGCGCCGTTCTACACCCTGGGGCCGCTGACCACCGACATCGCTCCGGGCTACGACCACATCACCAGCGCGATCGGCGCCGCCAACATCGGCTGGGCCGGAACCGCGATGCTGTGCTACGTGACGCCGAAGGAGCACCTCGGGCTGCCCGACCGCGAGGACGTCAAACAGGGGCTGATCGCGTACCGCGTCGCCGCGCACGCCGCCGACCTGGCCAAGGGCTACCCCGGCGCGCAGCTGTGGGACAACGCGATTTCGCGCGCGCGTTTCGAGTTCCGCTGGGAAGACCAGTTCCGCCTCGCGCTCGACCCCGACACCGCGCGCGCGTTCCACGACGCCACGCTGCCGAAGCAGGCCGCGAAGACCGCGCATTTCTGTTCGATGTGCGGGCCGAAGTTCTGTTCGATGAAGATCAGCCAGGACATCCGCAACAGCGCGGCGCAGGCGGTCGACGGCTCGAAGGTGCGCGACGAACTGGCGCGCAAGGCGGCCGAGTTCCGCGACTCCGGCAGCGAGATTTACCGGTGATCGCCCCCAGGTCCGGGCTTCGTCCGCGGGCGCAGCCGTGAGCGCGGTGCAGCCGCACGTCGGGATCGCCGGAGCCGGGCTCGCCGGGCGTCTGCTGGCGTGGCGGCTGCTGCGCGCCGGCTGCCGCGTCAGCCTGTTCGACGCGCGCGCGCGCGGCGACCGCTCCAGCGCCGGACCGACCGCGGCCGCGATGCTGTCGCCGACCGCCGAACTGGCGGTGGCCGACGCCGGAATCCATGCGCTTGGAATGGCCTCGCTCGAGCTGTGGCCGCGATGGCTGCAGCAGTTGCACGCGCAAGGCGGGCGCGAGGTGTATTTCCGGCGCGAGGGCACGCTGGTCGTCGCGCACGGCGCCGATCGCGGGGCGCTCGAGCACTACGCTGCGCTGCTGCGCGCGCGGCTGCCGCAGGACGCGGACGGTGCGCTGCTCGAATCGCTCGACGAGGCGCGCATCGGCGCGCTGGAGCCGCTGCTCGCCGGCCGTTTCGCGTCCGGCCTGTACCTGCCGCAGGAAGGCCAGCTGGCCAACGACCAACTGTACGCCGCGCTGCAGACGGTGCTCGACGCGCAGCTGGCCGCAGTCGGCGGCGCGTGGCACGAGGACTGCGCCATCGCGTCGGTCGAGGCGCGGGCGCTGCGCGACGCGCATGGCACGCGCCACGGCGTCGACCTCGCGGTCGACTGCCGCGGCGTCGGCGCGCGCGCCGAAGTTCCCGGCCTGCACGGGGTGCGCGGCGAAGTGCTGACGGTGTCGGCGCCGGGCGTGAGCCTGCGCCGCCCGGTGCGGCTGATCCATCCGCGCTACGCGCTGTACGTCGCGCCGCGTCCGGGCGACCAGTTCATCGTCGGCGCCACCGAACTCGACAGCGACGACGCCGGAGCGCCGACGCTGCGTTCGACGCTCGAACTCGGCAGCGCGCTGTACAGCCTGCACCCCGAGTTCGGCGAGGCGCGCGTGCAGCGGCTGGCCGCGTCGCTGCGCCCGGCGCTTCCCGACCGCCAGCCGGTGGCGGCGCCCGACGCGGGCGGGGTGTGGCGCATCAACGGCCTGTTCCGTCACGGCTTCCTCATCGCGCCGGCGCTGGTGCAGCGCGCCGCCGACGGAATCGCCCGGGCGCTGGAGCTGCGCGATGCGGCCTGACGCGGCGGCATCCGCGCACGCCGAAGCGCCCGACGGCGCCGCGCTGTCGGTCAACGGCGTGGCCGCGCGCAGCGCGGCGGCGACGCTGCGCGCGCTGCTCGCCGAGCGCGGGCTCGACCCCGATTCGGGCGGTTTCGCCTGCGCCGTCAACGGCGCGTTCGTGCCGCGCGCGCAATGGGCCGCGCAGGCTCTGCGCGACGGCGATTGCGTCGACATCGTCGCCCCGGTCACGGGCGGCTGAACACACCACGGGGAGGGCCGCGATGGACACCGAGATCACCGCGCCCGGCGAGGCCGCGCCGGCCGGCGCGGCCCGGACCACAGCCGCCGCCGCCGCCGCCGCCGCCACCACCACCGGCGCG